>NZ_JALKFU020000322.1 GCF_023242965.2 Frankia sp. AgKG'84/4 | reverse complement strand
GGCCGGCGCCGAGGATGTCGACGAGGTCGCCCTCCAGGCCGGAGCGGGCGGCCCGCCAGGTCGCGGCGCGCAGCAGCTCGGAGCGGGGCGGCGGGGCCTGGCCGCCGGCCTCGATCTCCTCGATCGCCCGGCAGACCAGGGCCCGGAACAGCCCGGCGATGAGGATGACGTTGTCCACGTCGGGGCAGGCGTCGCAGATGCGCAGCTCCACGGTGGGCAGGTGGGCCGAGGGGCGCACGTCGAAGTAGACCATCCCCGGGTCGCTGATCACCCCGGATTTGATCAGGTCGGCGACGAGTTGGTCGTACTCGGCGGCGGTGCGGAACGAGCCGGCGACACCCGCGGTGGGCCAGCGCTGCCAGACCAGGGTGCGCATGCTCGCGTAGCCGCTGTCGGCGCCCATCCAGTACGGCGAGCTGGCCGAGAGGGCCAGCAGCATCGGCAGCCACGGCGCCGTCCAGGCGACCACGGCCATGGCCAGGTCCCGGTCGGCGACGTCAACGTGCACCTGGGCGCCGCAGATGAGCTGTTCTCGGGCGACGAGCTGGTAGTCCTCGGTCATCTGCTCGTACCGAGCGTCGCGGGAGACGTCGAGCAGGTCCATGTCCAGGATCGGCACGGTGCCCGACGCCGCCGGGCCGAGCCCGAGCCGGCCCGCGACCTCCGCGAGCTGGCGGCGTAGATCAAGCAGGTTCGCCCGCAGCGCCAGCAGATCCGCCGTGGGCGCACTGTTTGTCTCCACGACGGATTTCAGCAGTTCCGGGGAGAACGACTTCCCGTCGAGGTGTTGAAGGATTTCCTCGGCCCTTGGAACGAGCTGACGAGTAGTGAGATCGAGGATGTGGAACTCTTCCTCGACGCCGACCGCAACAATTCGCGCGTCGCCCATGGCCGCCTACGCTACGGCCGGCTGGTTACGCATGCATGACGACCGTGTATCCCGCGCTCCGGCCGGCCGGAACATCCCCGCAGGTCGGTACTTCGGAGCAGACATGCCACCGCCTAGGCCCAGGCCGGCGTCCCGACCAAATTCGACGTGTTCGTCCCATCCGACCAGTGCGCTCAGCCCGCTCCGACCCGTCGGCCGGCCCACGACCGCACCGGCCGGTCACGATGCTTTCTCCTTCTCCCTCCGGCCGTCGCTAAAACGTGACGAAGCCCGCAGGCGGCGGGCGGTTACGGTCGCCCGGTATAGACACTGCCTGCCCGGGAAAGCATCCCGAGATCCGTCCAGCGGGTGATTGCTCGTGCACCCTCCGCAGGTCTGGCGTGGATTTCCCCTCAAGTGGCTGGGCGGAGATGGCGGCCGGGGAGCGGGGTCCGCGCCCACCGACAAGATCAAACGATCAGCATCGCCGGCGCGCGGGAACGGGCCGGTCCGACCCAGACCGCACCGACCCAGACCGCACCGACCCAGACCGCACCGGTCCAGCGCGGGGAGCCAGATAGTGACCCAGTTCGCGCGCGCCGCACCACGGCGGTTCGGATCGCCCTGTTGACTCGGAGTTCCGTCCCCAACGCACAGCAATAGGGTCAGCGCCCGCGCGGCCGCGCGTCGCCTGCGGGAACATTACCGGGAGTCGCGCGAGTGCACCGCGGTGCACAATCCGACCCCACCCTGTGGCAACCATAACCGCGAGGAGAACGGTCCGACGCGCGGCGTCGAAGGCGGCATCTTGACAGGATTCCCACCAACCTTGAGACTCGAACCTGTGTTCGATTGCGAGCTGGATTCCCTACCCCTCCACGACCTTGAGGAGAAAGTATGTGGATGGGCCGGACGGATGTCCGCCGCGACCTGCCGCTGGCTCGGTCTCATCGCCGCTTTCGACCGGCGTGGCGGCTGGACTGCTAGCGGTCTCACCAGCTGTGCGCACTGGCTTTCCTGGCGTTGCGGCATCGGACTACGAGCCTGCTACGAATATGTGCGGGTCGCCCGCGCCCTCATCGAGCTTCCCCACATCACCGGCGCGTTCTCCCGCGGGGAGATCTCCTACTCCAAAGTCCGTGTGATCACCAGCGTCGCGACGCCCGACACCGACGCGGCGTGGCTACACGAAGCCGGGCGCCAGTCCGCCCGAGCACTCGCCCGCCGTGCACGCCTGCACCGTCACATCCACAACGACACCGACAACGGCAGGCCAGGTGATACCCGGGATGATCCCGCGCCGGTGCGCTGCGCCAGCCACTGGAACGACGACGGCACCTTCTCCCTGACCCTGCGCCTCGATCCGCTACGCGGTGCCACCGTCGCCCGAGCCCTCGAACTGGCAGAAGCCACCCTCACCCAGACCGCCACCCCACCAGGCACCCAGGCCACCACCCCCGACGACGAACGGCCCGCGGCCGAGCGGAAAGCTGACGCGTTCGCCGCGATCGCCACATCCTTCCTGACCCACGGCGCACCACGACTCGCCGACCCCACCCCCTACGCCCTCACCGTCCTGGTCGACCTCGACACCCTCCTCGGGAAAAAGGCCAGCCGCATTCTGATGGCGGGTGAGAAAGCACTTGCCCGCAGTGTCTGCGAACTCGCCGGCGGCCCGGTCATCTCACCGCACACAGCACGACGCCTGGCCTGCGACAGCGCCGTACGCACACTCATCAACGACCCTCATGGCAACCCACTGGCGCTCGGCCGAAATCGAAGAAATCCCACCAGCAGAGTCCGTAAAGCGGTCTACGCACGCGACCGCGGAACCTGTCAATACCCCGGATGCCACCACACTCGATGGCTCCACATCCACCACATCAAAGAATGGGAAGCCGACCACGGAAAAACAGAACCAGAAAACCTCACCATCCTCTGCTCCCACCACCATCGGCACATTCACGACCACCACCTCACCGTCACACGAAACACCCACGGACAACTCACCGTCCACCACCCTGACGGCACCACACAACACCCCACACCACCACTCAACACACGCCGCAAGAGGACGCCTTCCTCGGCGAGAAGGGAGTGATCAGAGTGCGGATTGCGTGACCTTGGCGTTGCTGGTCGATGCCACGGCGGCAAGGGCGAGGTCGGTCGTGGGCAGAGCGGCACGGATCTGTGTCGCGAGCAGGTGCCAGTCGCCGGCGCGGGCGGAGGTGCTGCGGTGGGCCAGGCCGATGCGGCGGTGGGGCGCCGGGCGGCGGAAGGTGGCGACCGCGAGGCCCCGGCCCTCCCCCACCTCGACCCCGACGGCACCGGCGGGCAGCAGCGTCAGGCCGAGCCCGCCGGCGACCATCTGGACGATGGTGGACAGGCTCGCCGCGCGCAGGGCCGAGCGCTCCCGCGCGCCCGCCTCGTGGCAGACGTCGAGGGCCTGCGCCCGGAAGCAGTGGCCGTCCTCGAGGAGCAGCAGGTCCTGGCCGGCCAGCGCGGCGACCGGTACGGCGCTGCCGCCGGCGAGCGGATGCCCGTCCGGCATGACCAGGACGAAGTCCTCGTCGTAGAGGGGGATCTCGGTGATGCCGGGCTCGTCGTTGGGTAGGGCGAGCAGCGCGAGGTCGAGCGCGCCGCCGCGCAGCTCGGCGAGCAGGGTGGCGGTCTGCGCCTCACGCAGCCGCAGCCGGGTCTGCGGCCAGCGCTCGCGCAGTGCGGGCAGCAGCCGGGGCAGCAGGTAGGGCGCCACCGTCGGGATCACGCCGAGGCGGATGTCACCGACGAGCGGCTCGCGGGCCCGCACGGCGACGTCGGTGAGGTCGTCCACCGCCCCGAGCACCCCCCGCGCCCGCTCGACGACGTCCTCCCCCACCACGGTGAGCAGGACACTGCGGGTGGTCCGCTCGACGAGCTGGACGCCGAGGGTGCGTTCGAGGGCGGCGACCGCGCTGGACAGGGTCGGCTGGCTGACGTGCAGCCCGGCGGCCGCGCGGCCGAAGTGGCGGTGGTCGGCGACGGCGACGAGGGCGCGGAGCTGGGTGATCGTGGGCTGCGGACTAGCCATAGAGTGAGGCTATCAAAGTTGCGGAATCTTTTGATTTCTCTTTTGAGTCGGCGGTGACAACAGTGACGCTCGTACCCCCGGACCGCTCTCGAGAGGAGCACCTCACGTGCTGACCGTCGGCGACGCCTTCCCCGCCTACGACCTGACCGGTGTCGTGACCAGCGACCCCGACACCGCCTTCATCCGAGAGACCGCCGCCAGCCGCGCCGGGCGCTGGCGCGTCGTGTTCTTCTGGCCGAAGGACTTCACCTTCGTGTGTCCGACCGAGATCGCCGCGTTCGGCCGGATCAACGACGAGTTCGCCGACCGCGACGCACAGGTCCTCGGCGTGTCCACCGACAGCGAGTACGTCCACCTGGCGTGGAAGCAGAATCACCCGGACCTGACGAACCTGCCCTTCCCGATGCTCGCCGACCTCAAAAAGGAGCTGACCAGCGCCGCCGGCGTGCTCGGCGACGACGGGGTGGCGCAGCGCGCGACGTTCATCGTCGACCCGGACAACGTCATCCAGTTCGTCATGGTCACCGCAGGCAGCGTCGGGCGGAACCCGGCTGAGGTCCTGCGCGTCCTCGACGCCCTGCAGACCGACGAGCTCTGCCCGTGCAACTGGCAGAAGGGCGAGCAGACGCTGGGGGCGGCGGGCCCGGCGCCGGTCGAGGTGACGGTCTGATGACCCTCGCCCGTCTCCGGGAGCTACTGCCCGACCATGCGAAGGACCTGCGGCTCAATCTCGGGTCGGTGACCAGCCAGTCGCACCTGTCCGAGCAGCAGTTGTGGGGCACCGTGCTCGCCGCCGCGATCGCCAGCCGGGGGCGCACCACGCTCGTCGCGCTGGCGGCCGAGGCGCTGGAACACCTGAGCGCCGAGGCCGCCACCGCGGCCCGCACCGCCGCCGCGGTGATGGCGATGAACAACGTCTACTACCGCACCCTGCACCTGCTGGAGGACGCCTCGCCGGACGGCGCGGAGTACTCCCGGCTGCGCGCCGGGCTGCGGATGAACGCGCTGGCCAACCCCGGCGTCGACAAGGTCGACTTCGAGCTGTGGTCGCTGGCCGTCTCCGCGGTCAACGGCTGCGGCCGCTGCCTGGCCGCCCACGAGCGCGAGCTGCGCGGGCGCGGGGTCGCCCGCGAGGTGATCCAGGATGCCATCCGGGTCGCCTCGGTCGTGCACGCGGTCGCCGTCACCATCGAGGCGGCCGAGATCTCCGGCGGCGTCACCGCGGCGGTCTGACCACCTCGTCCGGACAGCACCAATCACCACCGCCCGCCCCGCCGACCCGCTCGTCCAGCCTGCCTCGCCGCAGGTGGCCGGGCGGGTCGGCGGGGCTTTGACGTGGGGCTGCCCATCACCCGTTTTCGGCGGCCGGGAGCATCGGCTCGACAGCCGGGCAGCCACAACAGGGCGTAGTCAATGCATAGCCACCGTTAGCCGTCACCGACTATCCGTCGCCACATGATCACGTAACGGGCAGGTCGAACACGCCCATCGAAATGTGCAATGTGGCTGGTCAGCGGGTCGACAGCCGACGTTCACGGGGGCGCGCGCCGGGCGCGCCCGGAAAAATGATCACTTCAGTACGCGGATCGCACGCCGACAGCAGTGTTTACCCTGCGTAGCAAAGTTCGGAATACACCGTGGTATTACCGCGCCCCCGGCCACCCCAGCTTCCGACACGCTGCCACAATGCGACTTTGTAAGCACTGTTGGTAGCCAAGTTGTCGCAGTACGCACGTTCCGCACATCCATAGTCGCGTTCCGGCAGCCGGGGCGAACGGGGACGCGCCGTCACCATCAGGGGGAAAAATCATGACCTTAACGCAACCGGCCGACACCCCGACCGCCACCCGGGTCGCGCCACACACCGTCCGTCTGAGCCGCGCCGCCGGCTCGGACGCGCCCACGGTGGGCAGCCCGAACCGCACCCTGCCCCGCCCGCTACTCGGCACCAACCGGGTCGGTCAGCACGTGCGGGTACCGAAAACCGCCGAACTCGTCGCCGCCCACCTACGCCGCCAGATCGTCCGC
>NZ_JALKFU020000321.1 GCF_023242965.2 Frankia sp. AgKG'84/4 | reverse complement strand
GCCGCGCGCCGCGGTGGGCCCGCTCGGCGGGACCGGTCCGGCCGCGCGCAGTCCGGTGCGCGGCCAGGTCGGCCAGTCGCCAGGAGGTGCGTGATGTCATCGCTGTTCGGCGCCGTGCGCGAGCACGAACAGGTGCTGCTGTGCTCGGATCCAGCCACCGGCCTGCGCGCGATCATCGCGGTCTACTCGACCGCGCTCGGTCCCTCCCTGGGCGGCACCCGCTTCCACCCGTACGACGACGACGGCGCCGCCCTGGCCGACGCGCTCGCGCTCTCCCGGGCGATGGCCTACAAGGCGGCCTGCGCCGGGCTGGATCTCGGCGGCGGCAAGGCGGTCATCATCGGCGACCCGACCCGGGACAAATCCGAGGCACTGCTGCGGGCCTTCGGCCGCCATATCGCCTCGCTTGGCGGTCGATACATCACCGCCTGCGATGTCGGCACGTACGTGGCCGACATGGACGTCATCGCCCGCGAGACGCGCTGGGTGACGGGCCGCTCCCCGGAGCACGGCGGAGCGGGGGACTCCGGCGTCCTGACCGCCTTCGGGGTGTTCCAGGGGATGCGTGCCGCCGCGCGACACCGGTGGGGAACGCCGAGCCTGAGCGGACGACGGGTCGGGATCAGCGGGGTCGGCAAGGTCGGCCGCCGGCTCGCGGGGCATCTCGTCGACGACGGCGCCTCGGTGGTCGCGACCGACGTCGACCGCTCGGCGCTGGCCCGGCTCGCCGCCGAGTCACCCACGGTGGAGATCGTCGACGATCCGGACAAGCTGCTGGATCTCGACCTCGACGTCTACGCCCCCTGCGCGCTGGGCGGGGCCCTCAACGACGACACCGTTGCCCGGCTGCGGGCGTCGGTCATCTGCGGCGGTGCCAACAACCAGCTGGCCACGCCCGCGATCGGCCGGCGGCTCGCGGACGCCGGGGTGCTCTACGCGCCCGACTTCGTGGTGAACGCCGGCGGTCTCATCCAGGTCGCCGACGAGATCGAGGGGTACTCGCCGCAGCGCGCACGGGCCCGGGCGAGCCAGATCCTCGACACGACCGCCGAGGTGTTCCGGCTCGCGGACGACGAGAGCGTGACGCCGGTGGAGGCGGCGGAACGGCTCGCCGAGCGCCGGATGGCCGACGTGGGGCGCCTGCGCCGCCTCCTGTTGCCGTAGGAGCGGTTTCAGTGGGCCTGTCCGGGTTGCCGCATCCATCGGGCGCCGCCCGGTCCACCGACGCGCCCCACGGCGCTCTGAGCAGCCTTCCCGGGCGTCCCGATCGGACCTGCCGCGAGGGGCTCGGACGCCCCTGGCAACCTCCGGGTGCCGAGGCGGCCCGGGGGCGCCGGCTCCCTGGGGCCGAAAAAAGTGACGGTCGCCACATTGGATCGGGGTTTGCCCTGTCCCAGCCGGCCCGCCGAGCGGCCCCGATCCCCACGTGAACCGCCGGACAGGCCGCTTCACGCAGCGCTTCCGATCGTGGACATCTTGTCCGAGGACAGGCAACTGTCGGGTTGGCGTGCCGAGAGGGCTCCGGTCCCTGTAGTCTCGGGAAGCACGAGACAGTGAGAGCACCGGGGCGGGTCCCCGTCGTCATGTTCGAGGGGGTCGAGCCATGGGGCGCGGCCGAGCTAAGGCCAAGCAGACGAAAGTCGCCCGCGAGCTCAAGTACAACTCGCCCAATATGGATCTCGACCGATTGAAGGCGGATCTGGGCGCGGGCTCGACGCGCGAGAGCACCAGCGACGAATCGCATACAGATGACGATTATGGCTATGACGCCTACGCAGACGATGAGGACGAACGCCGTTCCTCCCGCTGAGCAGCATCACGCCATGATCGTCCCGCCGCGGAGGGCTCACCGCGGTGTCGTCGCCGACAGCAGTCGCCCAGGCTCCGGCCTGGGCGATCACTGTCAGGTCGCGGCGCTCCCGGCCTAGCCGGCTGACGCGGCGTACAGGCATGGTCCGACACTGGTCTATGCCGTGCTGCCCGCGAGCCTGCTAGAGGCAGCCCCGCCCGTCCGTCATGGGCAGAAGCCGCGGCTTCTCGTGGATCTTTGAGTTAGACGCCGCCCTGGTCTCTTCGTCCGGGGTGCTGCCCGCCTTATCCGCCCAAAGGGACCGTGGCGATCATCGTGTGCTGGTCTCGGGCGGGCCGCGGGCACTCATCCGACTCTTCGCCCGCCCCGGCATCACCCACTGCGACGAGCTTCCGCCAGCTGTGCGTAGCCGGGCCGATTCCCCTTCTTCCCGCAGGGATAAATCGGACGCGGAGCCCGTTCAAAGCGACAGGAAGCCTCGCTCCCACGCAACGCACGGACATTTCGGGCAGGGGGTGGCCACCCACGGTGCCGTAGGCGGCCGGTGCTCCCCCGGGGCGGGCCTGGCGGCGGCTGCCTGTGGTCACTCTGGTTACCGGTGGGGGCGATTGACGTCGTCAGGCCGGGTGCTGTCCGATCAGCCGAGCGCCGGCGGATGCCCGGCCCTCACCAGCAGCCTTGCGTGCCGTGCCGCCCCCTGAACCGTTGCCCGCCGCCGAGGCATCCTCGCCGGTCGAGCCCGCGCCGCCGATGGAGCCGGCCTCGCCGATGGAGCCCCCTTCGCCGATGGAGCCGATGAGCCATGCCGGCACGCCACGCTCGGCCAACAGCGCCAAGGCGTCCCCGGCGGCCTCCGGCGCGAGCACGGCGACCATCCCGACGCCCTGGTTGAACGTGTTCTCCATGTCCGGCTGGGCGACCTCGCCCCGCTCCGCGAGGAGCGCGAAGATCGGCGGCACCGACCACGTCGCCCGGTCCATCGTCGCGACCAGGCCGGCGGGAATCACCCGGGCGGTGTTCGCGGCGAGCCCCCCGCCGGTGATGTGGGCGAAGGCGTGCACCTCGACGGCCGCGGCCAGCGCCAGGCAGTCCTTGGCGTAGATGCGGGTCGGGGCGAGCAGGGCACTGCCCAGCGGTTCGCCCAAAGACGGGACGTACGACCTGAGCCCGGCCGCCGCGGCCGCTGAGACCCCGCCGGGCCGGTCAGAATCGACGGGACCGCACAGGATGTGCCGTACGAGCGAGAAGCCGTTGGAGTGCAGGCCTGATGAGGCCATCGCGACGACCACGTCCCCGGGCCGGACGCGCTCTGGCCCCAGCACGGCGTCGGCCTCCACGACCCCGACCCCGGTCGCGGCCAGGTCGTAGTCGTCGCTACCCATGAGCCCGGGGTGCTCGGCGGTCTCCCCGCCGACCAGGGCAGCCCCAGCCTGCTCGCAGCCCGTGGCGATCCCGGCGACGATCTGCGCGATCCGTTCGGGCACGAGGCTGCCGCAGGCAATGTAGTCGAGCAGGAACAGCGGCTCGGCCCCGCAGACGACGAGATCGTCGACGACCATGGCGACCAGGTCGATGCCGACCGTGTCGTGGATGTCGAGCGCTCGGGCGATCGCGATCTTGGTGCCGACGCCGTCCGTGGACGACGCGAGCAGCGGCTGCCGGTACCGGCTGGTGTCCAGGGCGAAGAGCCCGGCGAACCCGCCGAGCGAGCCCACCACCTCCGGACGGGTGGCCCGGGCCACATGCCCACGCATCAGGGTGACCGCACGGTCACCCGCGACGACGTCGACTCCGGCCGCACGGTAGGACGTCCGCTCCCCCGCGGTCATACCGGCCTCGACTCGGCCAGGTCGGCGTCGTGCCCGTCCGGGGACGGATCGGCGCCGTTCATGCCCAGCGTCACCTCGCGCCGCATCGCCTCGGCGATCATCTCCGCGGTGGTGCGCGCCCCGCCGCTCTCCTCCAGCCGATGCTTGCCCAGTTTGTCGGTCTCGGCCAGCGGCACCGGGTACTCACCGTCGAAACAGGCCCGGCACAGGGACCCGGCGGGCTGGTGCGACGCCTCGGTCAGGCCGTCCAGGGAGACGTAGGCCAACGAGTCCGCGCCTAGCGAGGCTCGGATCTCCTCGATCCCCGCCCCGCTGGCGATGAGCTCGGAGCGGGTGGCGAAGTCGATGCCGTAGAAGCACGGCCAGCGCACCGGCGGCGACGAGATCCGGATGTGGACCTCGGCGGCGCCCGCCTCGCGCAGCATCCGTACCAGGGCGCGCTGGGTGTTGCCACGCACGATCGAGTCGTCGACGACGACCAGGCGGCGGCCCTCGATGACTTCGCGCAGCGGGTTCAGCTTCAACCGGATCCCGCGCTGGCGGATCGTCTGGGACGGCTGGATGAAGGTGCGTCCCACGTAGGAGTTCTTCACCAGCCCTTCGCCGAACGGGATGCCGGACTGCTCCGCGTACCCGACGGCGGCGGGCACCCCGGACTGCGGCACGGGGATGACCAGATCGGCGTCCACCGGAGCCTCCCGCGCGAGCTGGCGGCCGACGTCGACCCGGGTGGCGTGCACCGAGCGGCCGGCGATCGCGGTGTCCGGGCGGGCGAGGTAGACGTACTCGAACAGGCAGCCGTGCGGATTGGCGGCGGCGAAGGTGTACGAGCGCACGCCGTCCGCGTCGATGACGATCATCTCGCCGGGCTGGACCTCCCGCACGAAGGTCGCGCCGACGATGTCGAGGGCCGCCGTCTCGCTGGCCACGATCCAGGCCCCGTCAGGATGCTCGGCGAGACGGCCGAGCACGAGCGGATGGATGCCGTGCGCGTCCCGGGCCGCGTACAGGGTCGAGGCGTCCGAGAAGACCAGCGAGAACGCCCCGGCGAGCCGGGGCAGCACGGCCATCGCGGCGTCGACGAGGGTCGGGCCGGGATGATCGGCGAGCATCGCGGTGATGAGGTCCGAATCGGTGGTCGCCCGCAGGCGGTCCCGACCGGCGCCGAGGTCCCGGGCCAGCTGGACGATGTTGGTGAGGTTGCCGTTGTGGCCGAGCGCGATCGGCCCGCCATAGCGGGCGGTGCGGTAGGACGGCTGGGCGTTCTCCCAGGTCGACGAGCCCGTCGTCGAGTAGCGGGTGTGGCCGACCGCGACGTGGCCGCTGAGGCTGGACAGCTTCACCTCGTCGAAGACCTGCGCGACGAGCCCGAGTTCCTTGAAGACGACGACGGTGCGGCCGTCGCCCACGGCCATGCCGGCCGCCTCCTGGCCGCGGTGCTGCAGCGCGTACAGTCCGTAATAGGTGAGATTAGCGACATCCTCACCGGGAGCCCAGACGCCGAAGACGCCGCAGGCGTCCCGAGGTCCAGGATCATCGGACAGCTCGGACCACGTCTGGGGAGAGCCGTTGCGAGCGGCGACGTCTGACACGAGGACTCCTCGACTGGTCAGGGACACCGGCAGGAAGCGGCGGGCGCCGGATGGCACGTCCGCGCCGAACCCGTCCACCGCGGGGACGGGACGCGCCGCGGGCGGGCCCCGGCCACCGCCTCGCCCGGCAGCAACCAATGTCCACGCTAGCAGCGACGACGCACATCGGCCCTTGCTACTCGTCGGGCGCCTGCCGGACCTGCCGCATCAACCGGACCTACCGGACATCCACCGGGCACCGCGCCCGGAGGCGCCCTCAGAGCAGCGGCAGGTGTTCGGAGAGGTCGGCGCGCTCGCCACTGGCGGTGATCCGGCCGTCGGCGATCGCCTCGTCCCAGCTCAGCCGGCCGGTGCAGAGCAGCAGGAAAGGGACGGGGCCGGACTCGACGACGTTCGGCGGCGTGCCCCGGGTGTGACGAGGCCCCGCCCCGACCTGGACGGCGGCGAACGGCGGTATCCGCAGTTCGACCGCGTGGCCTGGGACCCGCGCGGCGAACAGCTCGGCGACCAGCCGGGCGGCGAGCCGCAGCGCCGGCCGCTCCGGCTCGACGCCGAGGTCCAGCCCGTGCACGACCGCCTCGACCGCCCGGGTGCGGAGGAACTCCGTCATCACCATGGGCCCGCCCGGCGTCATGACCACCGGATCCGCGCTGACCTCCAGGCCAGGGCCGGGGCCGAGCACCGGCCCGGGGGCCCCACCAGTACCGGGGCCGGGGCCGGGCTCCGCCCCGGTGAGTCGGGCGAGCGC
>NZ_JALKFU020000320.1 GCF_023242965.2 Frankia sp. AgKG'84/4 | reverse complement strand
GCCCGGAGGGCGCGGGCGGCGCTGACGCGCGGTGCCGATAGGCGGACGGGGTCTCGCCGCAGCGCTCGGCGAAGGCGCGGGCGAACGCGCTGGCGCTGTCGAACCCGACCGCGGTCGCCACGTCGAGGACGGTCGGCCCGGGCTCGGCAAGCAGCGCCATCGCCCGCAGCAACCGGGCTCGCAGCAGATAGGCGCGCCAGGGGACGCCGAGCGAGGCCTGGAACTGGCGGCGCAGCGACCGCTCGGAGATCCCGACGGCCCGCGCCACCCCGGCCGCGCTGACCGTGGCCAGGTGCTCGCGGGTGTACGCGGCGGCGGCGGCGACGATCGGGTCGGTCGCGGTGGGCAGGCTCAGCGGAGCCTCGTGGTCGAGGGCCTCGGTGACGAGATGGCCCAGGGTGCGGAAGAAGCCGTCGGCCATCGGGTCGGGCCGCGCGCCGACGATCGGCCAGCGCTGGGCGTAGATCATCATCTCGCGGATCAGGGGTGGCACCGCGAGGATGCGGGCCCGGTCGCCTGGCTGGGCGATGAGCGCGGGGTCGAACAGCACGGCGATCGAGCGCACCGAGGCCTTCATCGTCGTCGTGTGCTCCAGGCCGGCCGGAATCCAGGCGGCCTGCTGGGGTGGCAGCAGGTAGTGGGCGGCGGCGGTCTCGACCTCGATCACGCCGTTGACGGCGTACTCGATCTGGTGCAGGTCGTGGGAGTGCCAGCCGGTGACCAGATCACCGCCTTCGAACAGGTAGCTGCCGCCGAGGCCATGGCCGCCCTGGCGCATGTCGACCAGACCATGCCGGACTGGTTCGGCTGTGGCCGGTTCTGCATGAATTCTGGCCGGAGCTGCGGAGACGGTCATGCTTCGTCAGCGTACAACGGGGTTAGCGGTAGATGACGGACGACCAGAGCCGACGAACGAGGAGTGGCGATGAACATCGACGACATGGTGCTGGTGAGCATCGACGACCACGTGGTCGAGCCGCCCGACATGTTCCGTGACCACGTCCCGGCGGGGCTGGCCGACCAGGCCCCGCACGTCGTCACGAATGACCAGGGCGTCGATGAGTGGATCTACCAGGGTCGGGTGACCGGGGTCAGCGGGCTGAACGCGGTGGTGTCCTGGCCGGCGGAGGAGTGGGGGCTCGATCCTGCCGGGTTCGCCGAGATGCGCCCCGGGGCGTACGACATCCACGACCGGGTCCGCGACATGGACCGCAACGGCATCCTCGCCTCGATGTGCTTTCCGACGTTCGCCGGTTTCAGCGCGGGCCATCTCAACCATTACAAGACCGACACCACCGTCGTCATGATCCAGGCGTACAACAACTGGCACATCGACGAGTGGGCGGGCACCTACCCGGGCCGGTTCATCCCGCTGGCGCTGCTGCCGACCTGGGACCCGCAGCTGATGGTCAACGAGATCCGCCGGGTCGCGGCGAAGGGCTGCCGAGCGGTCAGCCTGCCCGAGCTACCGCATCTGGAGAAGCTGCCGAGCTACCACGACCTGGATTTCTGGGGCCCGGTCTTCCAGGCGCTGTCCGACCACGGACTGGTGATGTGCCTGCACATCGGCACCGGGTTCGGCGCCCTGAAGCTCGCGCCGGACGCGCCGATCGACAACATGATCATCCTTGCTGCCCAGATCTCCTCGCTGAGCGCGCAGGACCTGCTGTGGGGCCCAGCGATGCGTACCTACCCGCAGCTGAAGTTCGCCTTCTCGGAGGGCGGCATCGGGTGGATTCCGTTCTACCTTGACCGCTGCGACCGGCACTACACGAACCAGCGCTGGCTGCGCCGGGACTTCGGCGGCAAGCTGCCGAGCGAGGTGTTCCGGGAGCACGCCCTGGCCTGCTACGTCACCGACCCGACGTCGCTGCGGCTGCGCCGAGAGATCGGCATCGACAACATCGCGTGGGAGTGCGACTACCCGCACTCGGACTCGATCTGGCCGACGGCCCCGGAGTTCGTGCACGACGAGCTCACGAACGCCGGCGCCACCGACGCGGAGATAGACAAGATCACCTGGCAGAACGCCTGCCGGTTCTTCAACTGGGACCCGTTCGTCGAGCTCCCGAAGCCCCGGGCGACGGTCGGTGCCCTGCGGGCCACCGCGACCGACGTGGACACCGCCATCCGCTCCCGCAAGGAGTGGGCGCGCCTCTACGCCGAGCGCCAGTCGGTCTGACGGAGGTCAGCGATCACAGTGCCGTCGCCCGGACGCCGGCGCTCAGGCGGTGGTGCGGCTCAGTGCGACGGTGAGGACCGTGTGCTCGGGCAGGATCTCGGTGATCTTCCCGGGGATACGGAAGACAGCGTGCGGAGTGCCGGCGGCGGCCCAGACCTCGTCGAAGTCGAGCAGGTCTTCGTCGACGAACAGGTCGGACGCCTCCCGGTGACCGATCGGCGGGACGCCGCCGATCGGGAATCCGGTCACCCGCCGCACGAAAGCGACGTCCCCCATGGCGATCGGATGGCCCAGCGCCGCGCCGACCCGCGCCACGTCCACCCGGTTCGATCCGCTGGCGAGCACGACGACGGGCGCGTCGGTCGCCGTGTTCCGGAAGACCAGGGACTTGACGATCTGCCCCTGCGCGCAGCCGAGGGCCCGTGCGGCCTCGTCCGCCGTGTGCGTGGAGTCCGGCAGCTCGGTGACCGTCAACCCCAGACCGCGTTGTTCAAGTAATTCCTGGAACTGCCGGGCACGTTTGCTCAGGCTCACGAGGCGTCTACTCCATCAGGTTGGCGAACCGAATTCCCAGGTGCCGGCCGACGGTACCAATCCGATCGGTGCCCCGTATTCGCTTTCGCAAGTCTCCGGCGGCGCCGGCCGAACCCGGCGCCGCCGGTCGGTGCGTCAGTCGGGAAGGCCGGCGTGTCGGTCGAGGAACTCCCCGGCCGCGGCGGCGGTCATCGCGTCCAGGTACTCGTCGATGTGGGCCCGAGCGGCGGCCGGCCGCCGCTGAGCACGCCCAGACTCGCCACCTGCTTGGTGAGCACCCCCTGGACTGCGCAACGGGAGAAGCAGAAGTGCCCACAGTAGAATCGCCTCCGGTGCGTCGCGGAGGGAGAGACGGATCGCTGGAATTCCTTCCGGTTCCGAGGCGGAACACCTGGGCTCCGGGTTCCTCTCGCTGGGCCTGTCCGTTCTGGGGCTCGCCTCCGCCGTACTCGGGCTGAGTATCTTCGCCATCCCGCTCGCGTCCGCGCGGCCGCGGGGTGCGAGTCGGCGCCAGCTCCGCCGTGCGCGGGCGCGTCTCGAGGTCGTGGCAGGCGCCCTGGAAGCCGCGGCGGACTCTCTGCCTTCGGACTCTCTGCTTTCGGACCCACTGCCGGCGGATCTCGTGGTGGACAGCGTCGCGCGGCGCGGCCGGCTCGTGACGCGCACCCTCGTGCTGTCCCTGCCGCCGTTCGCGATCATGTCCGTTGGTTTTCTGCTTACCTGCTGGGGGATCCTGCTGCGCGACTCGGCCCGGTCCGACAGCGTTCCGACGATCGCGCTCGTCCGGGTTCTCGTCGTCGCCGTGGTCTATCTGCTGTTCCTCGCGGCGGTCGTCGCCATTCAGCGGGTGGTGTGGAACCGGTACCCGCGCTACTTCGCCGCGCACCACCTGCTGCGAACTCTCGAAATCCTGCTGTCACTGACGGCGGACGGTGCGGACGGTGCGGACGGTGCGGACGGTGCCAGCGTCGACGTCGACAGGGCTCGTGAGGAGGGCATAGCCACTCTCGGCCAGTCCGCTCGGTACCTGCGCCGCCTGGTCGGCCGGCGCGTGCCGAACATGGCCCGGGCGGAGCTGGTCGACGTCCGCCAGCGGGCGGCGGAGCTGTCCGCGGCGGTCACGTCGCACCAGCGGGTCCTGACCTACGGCTCACGCGAGGAGATCGTCGCGGTCGTCCCGGCCGTGGCGCGCACGTTGGCCGCGCTGGTCGAACACCGCTGGCCGGGGCTGGAGCCGGGGCCGGGGCCGGGGCCGGTCGAGGGCGGGAACGGGGCCGGCGGCCGGGTCTGGAACGCCGACGACGTGGATCGCCTCCAGCACGAACTGGCGACCATCTACACCACCTCCGGCTCCGCGGATCCGCTGTTGACGCCGCTGGGCTATGGACCCGAACGGCGGCCGAGCATCGACCATCACTCTCCGGCGGTGGCCTGGCATCAGATCTTCCACGAATTCCGCCAGGGCGCCGTCGCGGACCCGTGGCCCAGGCTGCTGGCTGGTGCGCTGGCGGCGCGCCCCGCCAATCCGGTGCTGGTCGAGCTGGCCCGCCACCATCGCGTTGCGCCTCGCCCGGCGGGAAGCACCTCCCGTCGTCTGCCGGTAAGGCCCTCCTGGTCCCGACCACTGCGCTGAGCCGTTCTGTCGGGTATACCGCCGTATGATCGGCATTCGGTCCGGAGCTGCGGGGAGGGAAGATCGGTACCGGTTCCGGCGGGTCGGCGGCGGCCTCGTGGCTTGTCTTTCTGGGTTCCTCTGTCCTGCAGCTGTCGATTGTCATGATCGCCATGACCATGTGTTTCTGCCCGCTGGCGGCCTCTCGGCTCTGGGGCGTCGGCCGGCGACAGAAGCGGCGTGCGCGAGCGCGGGTGGCCGCGGTCGATCGCGAGCCGAACGGCGGGGAAGTGTCGTGGGAGAACGACCTGCTCGTCGCTGATCTTGCCGAGCGTGCCCGGTTCTACGCCCGGACGAAGTGGCTTTTCTTTCCCCCTTTCGTTCTCTCGACGCTTGGCACCGTTCTCCTGGTCGGCGGCGTCTTCCTGCGTAACACCCCGCCCCACGGAACAACCTTCCTGCTGCTGAAGGTGTTCGGGATCTTCGGCGTCTACGGGCTCCTCAGCGCGCTCCAGGTCCTCGTCGGACATGGAGTTTGGCGGCAGCAGCCGCGTATCGCCGCCGTGCATCATCTGATGGCGGCCCTCGAACGGGTGCTCGCGCTGCGAGCGGACGGTCCGCGGGCGGCGGCGGAACTCGACGGGGTTCGCCTTGGCGCGGCCGCGGACCTCGGGCTGGCGGCCCGATACCTGCGCCGCATGATCGAGCAGAAGGTGCCGTACGTGGGTGGTGTTGAGCGCGGCAACATCCGGGCCCGGTCGATCGAGCTGGCCCGGCAGATCAGCCGGCATCAGGAGCGACTCGCGAGCGGTTCCCGGTCCGAGATCATCGAGCTGGCTCCGGTTCTCACGAGCGCGCTCGGTGATCTCGTCGAGCAGCGGTTCAACGCTCTGGTCACGAACGTTTCGGTCCTCCCGGAGGCGGCGGACGGCCCCCCGTTCACCGCCCAGGACCTCGCGGGGTTCCGGGACGAGATGGCGCGGGTCCACCCCACCTCGGCCGGCGGCGGCCGGGTGCTCGACGCGATCGGGTTCCCGGTGGAACTGCGGCCGAACATCGACAACTTCACCCCCCTCGACGCGTGGGGGATGATCTTCCACAGTCTTGAGAACGGCGTGGTGCCCGATCCCTACCGGCGACTGCTCGCGGTCGTTCTGCGCTACCACCCCGCCAACGAGATCTTCAGGGCGCTGGCAGCCAGCCACCGGGTGGTGGCCGCCCCGCCCAGGATCCGGCCCGCCCCCTCGTCGGCGCGCCGGATCCTGCGACGCTGGCTGTCGTGGTGACGAGGCCCGCCGCCGTGGGCCGCCCCCGGCGGCGGGCCGTGGATGTCCCTGCTTGTCGCTCCCCGTGGGCCGTGCGAGGCTCCGAGCGGTGGGGATCGGGGTGGACGGGGTGCGGGTCGGGCACTGGACCGATCCGGTGGGGCTGACCGGCTGCACGGTCGTGGAGCTGCCGCCGGAGACCGTGGCCTCGGGGGAGGTGCGCGGCGGGGCGCCGGCGTCACGGGAGTTCGACGTGCTCGCGCCGGGGAGGACCGTCGTCGGCGTCGACGCCGTGCTGCTCACCGGTGGCTCGGCATTCGGGCTGGCCGCCGCGGACGGGGTGATGCGCCATCTCGTCGAGCGCGGCCGCGGGGTGCCGACGGCGGCCGGGCCGGTCCCGATC
>NZ_JALKFU020000031.1 GCF_023242965.2 Frankia sp. AgKG'84/4 | reverse complement strand
TCGGCGACCTCCGCCGGACGCTCGGAGATGCTGACCATGCCAGCGATCCTGGCCTGCTTCGGCCGCGTCGACCCGTGGGGGGGGGGGGGCGCGGGGCGGGCCCGGCCCGGCCCGGTGCCGGCTCGGGCGGTGACCCGGGCGCGGCTGCTCCAGGACGGTGAGGCCAACATCCTGCCCTCCCGGTATGTCACCACCGAAACGCAGGCCGGTGCCGGCGACATCGCGCGGATCGCCGGGCAGCTCGAAGCTATCTACGCTCGGCTCGGCGCCGGGCTGCCGCGGTATGCGGCGGCCCACGTCCGGGACGACTTCGCCTACGTGACGCTCGCGGAGCTCGAACGCGCGGGCGCTGTGACGATCAGATCGCGGGGCACGACGCCGCACGCCGGCGACGTCCTCGTCTGGCCGCGGGCCCCGGGCGTTCTCGCGGCGACCGGCGAGGAGCAGACCGGTGGGATGACGACCCACGTCATCGAACTGGACCTGGCCCGGCTCGACCCCGACTTCGTGGCGATGTTCCTGCGGCCCGAGGTCGAGGCCGTACCGATCCCGAGGACAATCGGCGTGCTCGGCCGCGAGGACCTGCGCCGCTGCCGGATCCCCCGGCTCTCGATCGCCGAGCAGCGCCATTACGGCGCCGAGTTCCGCCGGCTGTCCGACCTGCGCGCGGCGCTGACAACGCTCGCCAGGCTCAGCACCACCGTGATCGACCAGACCCTGCACGGGCTGACGGCCGGGACCCTGACCCCCGACCGGCTTGCACCGACGACGCCGACGCACGAGGAGAACCTGTGACTTCCCCGGGGCCCAGCCACTCGAAAATGGCCGCCGACATCTGGTCGGTGGCCGACCTCCTGCGCGGCGACTACAAACGGCACGAGTACGGCGCCGTGATCCTCCCGTTCACGCTCATGCGGCGACTCGACGCGGTCATGGTCGACACCCGGCAGGCCGTGCGAGACCGCGATGCCGCGTTGCCCGCGAGTCTGACGAACCGGCAGAAGCCGCTGGAGAGCGCCGCGGGCCGGCCGTTCTACAACGTCTCCCGGCAGAACTTCGCCACGATCGCCTCCGACCCGACAAACAAATCGGTGGTCGCGAAGAACCTGCGGGATTATGTCAACGGCTTTTCGCCCGTCGTCCGCGAGGTGCTGGATCGGTTCCGGTTCGACGAGACCATCGCCCGACTGGCCGACGCGAAGTTGCTATACCTGGTCGTCAGCCGGTTCGCGCAGATAGACGAGCTCGACAAGCTCAAGAGCCACGACATGGGCTACGTGTTCGAGCACCTGATCCGCAAGTTCGCGGAGGACTCGAACGAGACCGCCGGTGAGCACTTCACGCCCCGTGAAGTCATCAAGCTCATGGTCAACCTGCTGGTAGCTCCCGACGCCGACGCAGACGTCATCGCCGGGCCTGGACAGGTGATCAACATCTATGACCCGGCCTGTGGGACCGGAGGTATGCTGACCGCTGCCGCTGACCACCTGAGGTCCCTCAACGACGGCGCGCAGGTCTTCCTCTACGGCCAGGAACTCAACCCGGAGTCGTGGGCGATCTGCCAGGCGGAGATGCTGCTGCGCGGCCAGCAGGGCGACATCAAGCTCGGCAATTCGTTCAGCCAGGACCGGTTCACCGGGCGCCGGTTCGACTACATGCTCGCCAACCCACCGTTCGGGGTGGAGTGGAAGAAGGTCAAGGACGACGTCGACCGGGAGGCCGAACTCGGCTACGCGGGCCGCTTCGGCGCCGGCCTGCCGCGGATCAACGACGGGTCGTTCCTCTTCCTGCAGAACATGATCTCGAAGATGGAGCGGGTCGAGGGCAAGGGTGCCCGGATCGCGATTGTCTTCAACGGCTCGCCGCTGTTCACCGGCGCCGCGGAGTCAGGCGAGTCGAACATCCGGCGCTGGATCCTGGAGAACGACTGGCTCGAAGGCATCGTCGCCCTGCCCGACCAGCTTTTCTACAACACCGGGATCTCCACCTACTTCTGGATCCTCTCCAACCGCAAGCCGGCGAAGCTCGCCGGCAAGGTGATCCTGCTGGACGCCCGCGACCAGTCGGTGAAGATGCGCAAGTCCCTCGGCGACAAGCGCAAGCAGATCAGCGACGCCCAGATCGACCACGTATCGAAGCTGTATGTCCGGGCGCTGGAGGTTGCCGGCGATCCGGAGAACCCGGACCACGGCAAGGTGAAGATTTTCGGGACGCGGGACTTCGGCTACCATCGCATCACCGTCGAACGGCCACTCAAGCAACGCTTCGAGATCACCGAGGACACCCTGCTCGCCCTGACCGAGGCGAAGGCACTCGCCAAGTGGGACGGTCGGCAGAAGCTGGTCGAGGCCCTGCACGACGCGATCGGCTCCGTCTGGCGAACCAAGGAGGAGGCCACGTCAGAGCTGCTGGCCGCCGCTATGGCCGGCGGAGCGAGCCTGCCCGGCACCGCGGCGCACCTGAAAGCCTTCTGGAACGCCGTCGCCGTCTCCGACCCGGCAGGCGAGGTCCAGCTCCACAAGGGCAAGCCGATCCCGGACCCGGACCTGCGTGACTTCGAGAACGTCCCACTGGACGAGGACATCCACACCTACTTCACCCGCGAGGTCACCCCGCACGTCCCCGACGCCTGGATCGACGAGGAAAAAACCAAGGTCGGCTACGAGATCCCCTTCACCCGCCACTTCTACGTCTACACCCCCCCAAGGCCCCTCGCCGAGATCGACGCCGAACTCAAGGACCTGGAAGCCCAGATCCAGAAGCTCCTCGGCGAGGTGACAGCGTGACGTGGATCCAAACTCGCCTTAAGCACGTCGCCCGAATCGGATATGGTCTCGGACAGCCGCCGCAGATCAGTGACGCGGGTATTCCAATCTTGCGGGCGACAAATATTATGCGTGGGAAGTTGGTCAGTCCGGGTCTGATCTATGCGGCCATGAGCGATCTTCCGCTGGACCGTGCCCCACTTCTTAAACGGGGCGAGATTCTCGTTGTGCGAAGCGGTGCCTACACGGGCGACTCTGCAATCATCACCGATGAATGGGAGGGAAGCGCTCCCGGATATGATCTACGTGTTACGCCGACGGTGGCTGATCCCAGATACCTCGCGTACTGTCTCCTCGGTGCTTCCGTTCTCGATCAGATAGATCTGGCCAAGGCGCGGGCCGCGCAACCGCATCTGAATGCCGAGGATCTTGGGGATGTCAGAATCTTGCTTCCGCCGCTCGACGAGCAGCGCCGCATCGCCGACTTTCTCGACGCCGAGACCGCCCGCATCGAACGACTCCTCTCGCAGCGCCTTCGACAGCGGGAACTGCTTGATGAGCTGACTCTGAGTTTGATCGACGAGTATATCGGTCGACCAGGCTTCGTCCCGACTGTCCGCCTTGGGTACTTGGCCTTCGTCCAGACCGGCGTGACAGTTGACAGCGGACGTCAGAACGACGGCGACGTCGTCACGCTGCCGTACTTGCGGGTCGCCAATGTGCAGGTTGGCTATGTCGATCTTAGTGAGGTCGCTGAGATCACGGTACCGCGTAAGACCGTGGCCACATCGCGCCTGCAGATCGGAGACGTCCTGATGACAGAGGGTGGAGATCTTGACAAGCTCGGTCGTGGGACTGTTTGGCGCGGAGAGATTTCGGAGTGCCTACATCAGAATCATGTCTTCGCCGTGCGGCCGGACCTTCGTGTGATAGAGCCTGAGTACCTGGCGTTGCTCACGCGGGCATCGCGAGCGCGACGGTACTTCGAAAGCACTGGCAACAAGACTACAAACCTCGCATCAACAAGCAGCAGCAAGATTCGTGACTTCCGTGTGCCGCTGCCGGACCTGCCGACACAGCGTGAGCTTGTCAAGAGGATTGATGGTCGACTCAAAGCAGTGGGTGAGTTGAACGCGCGGCTCTTCAATCAGATAGCTGCTCTTGCGGAGCGCCGTCAAGCGGTAATCACGGCTGCGGTGACTGGGCGGCTCGAAGTCGCGACCGGGCGTGAACTGGACGGAGCCGCATGACGCCGGGGATGCATACGGAGCATGCCTTTGAGGCTCGGGTCGAGCAGGAACTGCATGGTCATGGGTGGCAGGCGGGGCAGCCCACGTTTGGGTTTGATGCTGGGCTTGGGCTGGATACTGCTGAGCTGGTTCGGTTTATCGGGGCGACGCAGCAGAAGAGCTGGGATCGGCTTGTTGAGCTCTACGGTTCCAAGGAGCTTGCCCATGGGCAATTCTGCCAGCGGGTGGCGGCGCAGATCGACGAGCGGGGGGTGCTGGACGTTCTGCGGCAGGGGGTGCGGGATCGGGGGGTGCAGATTGAGCTGGCGTACTTCCGGCCTGGGCACACGCTGGCGGTCGACGCGCTCAAGGAGTACGACGCCAACGTTCTGACCGCGGCCCGGCAGCTTCGTTTCAGCGCGAAGAATCCGAACGAGTCCGTCGACCTGGCGTTGTTCGTGAACGGGTTGCCGGTGGCGTCCATCGAGCTGAAGAATGGGATGACCGGGCAGACAGCCGAGGATGCGGTCGCGCAGTACCGGCGGCGGGATCCGAAGGAGCTGTTCTTCGCGAAGCGTGCCCTGGTGCACTTCGCCATCGATCCGGACAGGGCGTTCGTCGCGACCCGGCTGACGGGCCCCGACACCCGGTTCCTGCCGTTCAATCTGGGCACCAACGGCCCGGGGGAGTCGGGAGCCGCCGGCAACCCGGAGGCCAGGGAAGGCTCCTATCGGGTCGCCTACCTGTGGGAGGAGGTCTGGAGTCGGCACAACTGGCTGGAGATGCTGCAGCGGTTCGTGCACGTCGACGCCAAGGACCAGAAGAAGGGCTCGAAGCGGAGCGTCCACGAGCGGGGACGGATCTTCCCGCGCTACCACCAGTGGCACGCCGTCCAGACGATGGTTCGCCACGCCCAGGAGCACGGCGCCGGCGAGAACTACCTGGTGCAGCACTCGGCAGGCTCGGGCAAGTCGAACACGATCGCCTGGCTGGCGCACCGCCTGTCGACCCTGTTCGACGTGGACAACCAGAAGGTGTTCGACAAGGTCGTCGTCATCACCGACCGGCTCGTGCTCGACCAGCAGCTCCAGAACACGATCTACCAGTTCGACCACACGCCCGGGGTCGTCAAGAAGATCGACGAGGATTCGAGTCAGCTCGCGGCCGCGTTGACGGACTCGACGTCGCAGATCATCGTCTCGACGCTGGAGAAGTACCCGTTCATCCTCGACAAGGTCGCGGGCAAGGGTCTCGGCTCGAAGCGTTTTGCGGTGATCATCGACGAGGCGCACACGTCGCAGACCGGTGAGCAGGCCACGAAGCTCAAGCAGGCGATCGGCTCGAAGGCGCAGCGGGAGCCCGACGAGGACGAGGCGACCTACCTGACCCGGGTCCGCGGCAGGCAGCCGAACCTGTCGTACTTCGCTTTCACCGCCACTCCCACGTCCGCCACGCTGAAGCTTTTCGGCGCCCTCGACCCGGACCGTCTGGACGAGGACGGCAAGCCGCTGTACGTGCCGTTCCACGTGTACTCGATGCAGCAGGCGATCGACGAGGGCTACATCCTCGACGTCCTGGCGAACTACCTGACCTACGATGCGATGTGGCGGCTGTCCAGCGACGCCGTCGCGCAGCAGGACTCGGAGATCTCCAACCCGGAGGTCGAGAAGAAGAAGGCGCGGTGCAAGCTCGTCCAGCTCGTCGAGGCGCATCCGGAGTCGGCGGCGCAGAAGGCGAAGCTGATCGTCGAGGACTTCCACACGAACATCGCCGGCCGCCTCGGCGGCCGGGCGAAGGCGATGGTCGTCACCGACAGCCGGCAGCAGGCGCTCAACCTGTACCAGGCGATCCGCCGGTACGTCGATGACAAGGGTCTGGCGAACTGCCGCCCGCTGGTCGCGTTCTCCGGTTCGCTGACCGACGAGGAGAGCGGCCACGAGTTCACCGAGTCGAAAATCAACGGCTTTCCGGAGGGTCGGCTCCCGGAACGGTTCGGTTACACGAAGGCTGACGACCCCGACGCGGCGGCGCGCAACCAGGAGGAGTACCGGATCCTCGTCGTCGCCGACAAGTACCAGACCGGCTTCGACCAGCCGCTGCTATGCGCGATGTACGTCGACAAGCCGCTGACCGGCGTCGCCGCCGTCCAGACCCTCTCCCGGCTGAACCGGACCCACCCGTTGAAATCCCAGGACGACGTCCGGATCGTCGATTTCGTCAACGCCGCCGAGGACATCCAGAACTCGTTCAAGCCCTGGTTCGAGAGCACGCTCACCGAGCAGCCCGACGCGAACCTGCTCTACCGCAAGCAGCAGGAAGTGATGGACTTCCAGATCCTGGACGTCGCCGAGCTGGAGGCGTTCATGCGGGTGCTCGGGTCAGCCGACCCGGACCGGATGCCGAAGGCCGCGGAGAACAAACTGCACGCCGAGCTGCACCGCCTGCTCGACCCCGCGATCGACCGTTTCAATGCGCTGGAGACCGTGGCGGAGCAGGAGGAGTTCCGCGACGCGCTGCAGAAATACTGCCGGGCCTACAGCCTGCTCGCGCAGGTCATCGACTGGGGCGACGCGACACTCGAACGGCTCTACCAGTACGGCCGGATCCTGCTGCGCCGCCTGCCGGGCCGGGCCGCGACGGCTGTCGACATCGGCGACGCCGATCTGTCGCACTACCGGCTTGAGTTCACCGGTCACCATGACGTGTCGCTCGCACCGTCCGGCGACCAGGTCGTCCGCGGCCACGCGGCCGACGGCGGCGGCTACGTCGAACCGGAAACGGTCCGGCTCGCGGACGTCATCAGCGACCTGAACGAGCGTTTCGGCCTGAGCCTGGGGACCTCCGACCAGATCCTGCTCTTCCAGCAGGTCGCCAGCCTGGTCGAGAACACCCAGATGCAGCAGGTCGCGCTGATGAACGACGAGGCGCGCTTCGGCCAGGTCGCCGACGGCCGCCTCGACGACATCGTCGCGGAGAACGCTGGGAAGAACGAGGACTTCATGAAGCTCTACTTCGACAACCAGGACTTCCAGCAGGCCGTCAAGGAGGCCGCCCGCAAGCGCGCCTACCGGATCATCACCGACCCGGCCCGCGACGAGGCCCTGGCCCGGCTACGCGCCGAAATGCTCCGCGAAACCACCTGACGCGCTCCCACCACCAACCGGCACTGGTAGAAGAAGGCACGGGGGATATGTCGGACCTCCGGCCGTTCCTTCGGCTCGGGGGAAGACGTGACTGACCCGCACACGACCGCCAACGGCGGCCCGCTGGACAACCGGATCCGGCTCGCCGGCCGGTATCGGATCGACGGTCTGCTTGGCAGCGGCGGCATGTCCGAGGTGTCCTACGGCTACGACGAGCGCCTCGACCGCCAGGTCGCCATCAAGCTGCTCCGGCCGGCAGGCAACCCGCCCGGCCCGCCGGGCAGCGCCGAGCGGATCGCGTTCGAGGAACAGCGGGCGATCAACGAGAAGCGGTTCCTGCGGGAGATCCGCACCACCGCCAGCCTGGAGCATCCAGGCATCCCCGCGGTCTTCGACACGGGCGTCCACACGTTCCCTGACGGCAGCCGCCGGGTGTGGCTCGTCATGCAGCTGCTGCGCGGATCGACCGTGCACCAGCTCATCGAGGACACCGACTACGACGACGCGCCGTTGGCCATCGCCCGCGCGGCGGGCATCGGCGCCCAGGTGGCCGCGGTCCTGGCCAGCGTCCACGCCGTGGACGTCGTCCACCGCGACATCAAGCCGGACAATCTCGTTCTCGTGCCCGGCGGGTTCGTGAAGGTCCTCGACTTCGGCATCGCGATCCTGCGCGGCGCCGACGCCCCGCCCCGGCTCACCCAGGTCGACCACACCATCGGCACGCCGGAGTACATGTCGCCCGAACAGCACCTCGGCAGCGTCATCACGCCCGCGTCCGACCTCTACTCCCTCGGCTGCCTGCTGTTCGGCCTGCTCACCGGCGAGCGGGTCTTCTACCTGACCGGCAGTGGTGTGTCGCTGCGCGAGCTGCACGTCAAAGCCGACCCGCCGCGGGTCGGCGCGCTACGGCCGGACGTGCCCACCGAGCTGGCCGAACTCGTCCACGCGATGCTCGCCAAGGACAGCCGGACCCGTCCCACGGCGGTGGATGCCTACCAGGCCCTCGCCCCGTGGGCCGCGGCACCGCCCGCGACGCCCGCCGGCGACGGGCTCGACCCGACGCAGCCGTTTCGCCACCCGCTGCTCGTCGTGCCGCGCCGAAGCACCGCGGCGGGCGCTGGCGCCTGGGCGGCACACCCCGGCACCGCGGTCTTAGGCACACCCGGCGCCGGCACGCCGCCGGAGGCGGGACCGCCGGAGGCGGGACCGCCGGCTATCGCGCAGGACGGCTCGGCACCGGCCGCCGCCGCGCGGCTGCCCAACGCGGCGGTCGACGAGCTGCTGATCAAAGCCGCGACGCTCGCCGACGCGGACCGGCCGGCGGAGGCCATCGACCTGCTCGAGGCGGCCATCGCCACCGGCGCGGCGGATCCACCCCGCGGCCTTGACCTGCGCCGCGCCCTGGCCGAGAAGCTCTACCTGGCCGACAGGTTCACCCGGGCGGCCGCCCTCAACGACGCCGTCCGCGCCGACTATCTTCACTACCGAGTCGAACCCAGCGCCCCTTGGGTACTCGACTGCGCCTACTACGCCGGCCTGGCCTACGCCCGCATCGGCGAGCCGGAGAAGGCTCTCGATCGTCTCCGTGCCTACCTCGACAACGCGGACGCCGCGATGGAGGAACCCGTTCGTCTCCTGGAAGCGCGTCGCACTGCCGCCTTTATGCTCGCCGCCACCGGCGAGACCGCGGCTGCTTTGGCGGCCTTCAAAAACCTTCGTCGTGACTTGGCGGCGGCCTATGGCTCCGACGCCTCCAACGAACTGCACAACCTCGATAAGATAATCGACAGGTTTTGGGGTTCCCGGTAGCGAATCATTCCGCGTGCCGGAGACTGCGCCTCTTCGCGAGCATCCTCCTTACGGGGAGGTGACCCCTGGGGTGACGAGTGGCACGCGCATGGAGGCGAAGTCGG
This sequence comes from Frankia sp. AgKG'84/4, assembly GCF_023242965.2. Classification (GTDB taxonomy): domain Bacteria; phylum Actinomycetota; class Actinomycetes; order Frankiales; family Frankiaceae; genus Frankia. The sequence goes on along the minus strand of NZ_JALKFU020000031.1, from coordinate 11,952 downwards.
CTTCGTTGCGGGTGGCGACCACGAGGCCATGGACCTGGGCAGTGGCGGCGATGAGTGCGTCGTGGGTTGGGCGTCGATCGGGAATGTGGAGTTTCGCCGCTGATTCGGCGACAGATGACACGATGCTCATCACCACCACGCCCCTCGGTAGGCACGTACCTACATACTCCGTCGCGGGTGACGAGCAGGCAGTACGGTCGATCTGGATACGTCGAGCGGCTCAGCGCGGTGGTCGAAGCCGGGCTGCCGTGTTGGGTCTGCCCTCGGCGATCCGGCGAACGGGGTGCGGTGGGATCATTACCGGCGGTGCCAGCCACAGGGAGGATCACCGTGTCCAACGCCCCGACCGACCCCAGCTCCGAGCAGGCCCCCGACACCGACCAGGCGTCCGCCCCGCCGGCGCCGGACACCCACGCCGGTACTGATCCGGAGCCGGCGAACCCATCGCCGGACGGTTCCGCGGAACCGGCGTCCGGGGAATCGGCGTCCGGGGGCCGCCCGCCGCTGCGTCCGGTCGACTGGGACGGCGCGTTCAGCCGCACCTGGCAGTCCCGCGACCGCAATGAGGTGATGAACCGGCTGGCTGCGGAGCAGGAGCGGGAGTGGAGCCAGCGAGAGCTTGATCAGATGATGCGGGAGTTTCGGGATACGGCGAATGAGTCGGCGGACGCGCGCGCCCGTGAGGAACGGGAACGTGCGGCGGAGAACTCGGAGGCTGTTGACGACGCGAGGTCGCGTCTGTTCGACAAGTTGGAGGGGTTCGGCCGCCTGTCCGGCGATGCGGTGGCGTCGCCGGACAGTGACCGCGACGGGTCCTCGGGCCCACGCTGACGGGCCGGCCGTGATCGGAACCTGGCGGCCCGACGGATCATGGGCCGACGCGGAGGTCCTTGGCGTCGGGGGAAGGCGGTCGTGCGGGTGCGGGTTGCCGTTCGGTCGCAGGCATCCGTTCGGGTGGGGCCACAGCGTCTGAGCGGTAGGTGGTGTCGGCGAGGGCGCGGCGGGCGCGGATGGTGTCCGGATGGTAGGAGCCGTGGTCACGCATGGCGTCGGTGAGGGCGTCGCGGTAGAGGGGTGCGGCGTCGCTGTGGCGGCCCGCCTGGCAGTAGGTGTCGGCGAGGGTGGTTCGGCTGGCGCGGGTGTCGGGGTGTTCGGGGCCGAGGGTGTGGGTCCGGGTGGCATGGACGCGTTCGTTGAGGTCCACGGCCTGGGGGAGCCGGCCGGTCTGGCGGCACACGTCGGCGAGGCTGGTGGCGGTGCGCAGGGTGCGTTCGTCGGCGACGCCGTCGGTCCGGGCGCGGGCGACGAGTTGCCGTTCGAGATGGTGGCGAGCCGCCTCGGGCTGGCCTGCGTCGCGGTAGTGGGCCGCGAGGTCGTCGCGGGCCTCCACGGCGTGGGCGTGCGTACGGCCGAGGACGCGTTCGTGGCGGTCGAGGGCGCGTTCGAGGTGGGGCGTGGCTTCGCTTGGACGGCCCTCCGCGAGGTGTGCGGCGGCGAGGCTCTCGCGGCTCTCCGTGGTCAACGAGTGGTCCGGGCCGTGGACGTGCTCGCGGCCGAACAGGGCCCGGTTCAACAGCGGCACGGCTGCTTCGGGTCGTCCGGCTCGGAGGTGAGTCCGGGCGAGTGCCTGTGCGCTGTCGAGAGTGCGGGGGTGGGTGGATCCGAGTACCTGCTCGCGGACGGCGAGTGCCTGATCGAGCTCGTGGGCGGCGTCATCAAGTCGGCCGGCCTGGTGGTACGTGACACCGAGCTGGTGGCGGCTGTCGAGAGTGCGGGGGTGGTCGGGGCCAAGAACACGCTCGCGGGCTGCCAGGGTGGGTTCGGCGTGGGCGAGGGCGTCGTTGGCGGCGCCGATGCGCTGGTAGGTGGTGGCGAGGTGATGGTGGGTGTCGAGGGTGTCCGGGTGGTCGGGTCCGAGGAGTCGGTGGCGGTCGTTGAGGGTTGTTCGTAGGACGTCGGCGGCTCGGTCGCTGTGGCCGGCGTCGGCGTGGGCGACGCCGAGATCGTGACGGCTTTCCAGGGTGGCGGGATGGTCGGGGCCGAGGGTGCGTTCGCGGTCGGTGAGGTTCTGACGGAACAGGGTTTGGGCGTGGTCGTGGTGGCCGGTGTGCTGGTAGGCGCGGGCGAGGGTTTCGCGGCTGGTCAAGGTGTCGGGGTGGTCGGGGCCGAGGATGCGTGCGCGGTCGACGGCGTTGCGTTCGGCCAGGGGGCCGGCGATGGCGGGGTGGTCGGCGTTGAGGGCCGCGCGGATGTGGGTTTCGCGGGCGGTGAGGGTGTCGGGGTGGTCGGTGCCGTCGAGGCGTTCGCGGGCGGCCACCGCGCGGGCGGCGAGGGGTTCGGCCTGCTCGGGGTGGCCCTGCTCGGTGAGGTACGCGGCGGCGTGTTCGGCGAGCCAGGCGGTCCGTGGGCTGTCGGCGGCCGGGTCGGTGGCCTCCAGGACGGCCAGGGTGTGGGGGAGATGCTCGCGCCAGGCCGGCCAGGCGTCCGGGGTGGCGGTGATCCGCTCCGGCAGGGCGGTGCGCAGCATCCGGGCGAGGATGTCGACGTGCTCGGTGGCCTGGTCGGGGCCGGTGTTGGCGCGTACGGCGGCGCGGACCAGCGGGTGCATCGTCACCGCGGCGCCGTCGCGGTGGGCCAGACCGGCGCGTTCCAGGGTGGCGACGGTGCCGGCCAGCTCCAGCGGATCGCCGGCCGCCGTGCGGAGAGCCTTGTCGTGGATCGCCTCCGGATCGGCGGCGAGCAGCCGCAACGGAAGCGGTGTGCCGTCGCCGTGCGCGGCCAGGCGCAGCAGTTCGCCCGCAGCGGGTGTGTCCGCGTCGAGGCGGCGGATCGGCTCGTCCCACAGGGTGGCGGCGGTGATACCGGGCCGGCCGGGCACCGCACCCTGGCCGAGGACGACCGCGGGACGGTCGAGCAGGGCCGTCAGGTAGGTCTCGGCGGGCGCGCGGGCCTGGGCGATGCGGTGGGCCGCCTGGTCGAGGGCGAGGGGATGGTCTCCGAGCCGTTCGGCGATCCGGCCGGCGACCGCCGGGTCGACCGCCGGGAGCCGTTCGCTGAGTAGTGCCACCGACTCCGCCCGCGTGAACGGGCCGACGGGCACCACCTCGCCGGCGCCGTCCCAGTCGTCGGTGCGTGAGGTCACCAGGATCCGGCCCTGGCTCGACGAAGGGCGTAGCCAGCCGGGCAGCTCCCCGGGGCCGGCGGCGTCGTCGAGGACGAGCAGCCACCGACCGTCTGCGGCATCCAGGCGGGCGAGCACCGCGGCCGGTTCCGCATGGTCGGGCAGGCCCAGCGCGGGTGCGAGGGCGCGCACCCGATCCCCGACGAGCTCCGGGCGCCCCGCCGGCACCCACCACACCGCGTCGAAGCCCATCCGTTGCTGACGTACGTACTCGACGGCGAGACTGGTCTTGCCGATGCCCGCCAGGCCCGTCACCGCGACCAGCCGCCCGGCGGACATCGCGTCGTCGAGGTGGCCGAGCGCCGCGGTGCGCCCGACGAACCGGGCCGCGGGCCGCGGCACGTTCCACACCGCCGGCAGCTCCCCGGGAAACAGCGCCCCGCCAGCAGAACCCGGCCGATCAGGCATCCGGCCGGACGACGTCTCGCCCCGTGCGCCCTCGCCGCGCACCGCCGCGAGCAGCATGGTCTGCGCGGCCAGCGGGCTGCGCCCGACCAGGTCGATCGGGACGAGCTGGCCGAGGAGCCCGGGAACAGGCCGGTCGGTGACCCGCGCGACCACCAGCCGGCGTTCACCGTCCAGGATCCGCGGGGACCAGGCCGCGCCCCACTCCGCCCGCGCCGCCGCCGAATCCAGGTAGCCGTCCGAGACGACCGCGACCATATGACGCGCCTGCCGCGTCACCCCATCCAGCCAGGACGGACGGTGGGTGCCTGGCACGACATCCCAGGCGCCGAGCCGGACGCGCAGCCCGGCGTCCTCCAGCGTCGCGGCGATCCACTCCGCCCAGCCCAGCCCGTCCTCAGCACAGGACACGAAGACGTCGACAGCGCGACCCCCGCCCCCGCCCGTCACCCGAACAGCATGACACAATCACCCAAAACGCATGATTGTCGCCCGGCCTCCGCCGCCGGCCGCGAACACCGGCGCGTCCTAGCGGTCCTGCCTCCTGCGTGCGTGACCCCCACACGGCCGCGTGGGCGGACTCACGACACTGACCTTCGACCTTCACGTCGCCAACGGAGCCGTCGAGATCGTCCAGGTCGCCTAGGGTCGTCGCCGTGGCGGCGCCCTTCGAGGAAACCACCGTCTCAGCCGCGCTCGCACCGCGAGGAGGCAGCGCCGCGCGTCGGATCGTTGTTCTCGCGGTTATGGTCACCACGGGACAAGGTCATGCTGTGCACCGCGGTGCACTCGCCGGCCCGAACGTCCGACCACCGGGACGGCACCGCCTGCTGGGCCACGGCACCGCCTGCTGGGCCACGGCACTGCCCGCTGGGCCACGGCGCTGACGCGGCGCCGACGTGACCTGCATCGGCGGCGGATCGGTGGCTGGATCCGTCCGCCCTGGACAGCCCATAAAGTGGCGGGCATGGCTCTGACACTGCTGCCCGCCGTTGACGTCGCCGACGGGAGCGCCGTGCGTCTCGTCCAGGGCGAGGCCGGCTCCGAGACGTCCTACGGTGACCCGCTGGAGGCGGCGCTCACCTGGCAGCGCGACGGCGCCGAGTGGATCCATCTCGTTGACCTCGACGCCGCCTTCGGTCGCGGCTCGAACCGCGAGCTGATCGCGAAGGTCGTGCGCGCCCTCGACGTCGCCGTCGAGCTCTCCGGCGGTATCCGCGACGACGAGTCCCTCGACGCGGCGCTCGCGACGGGCGCGGCGCGGGTGAACCTCGGCACCGCCGCGCTGGAGAACCCCGACTGGGTCCGGCGTGCCATCGCCCGGGTGGGGGACCGCATCGCCGTCGGCCTCGACGTGCGCGGCACGACGCTGGCGGCCCGCGGCTGGACCCGCGAGGGCGGCGAGCTCTTCGACGTCCTCGCCCGCCTCGACGCCGACGGCTGCGCCCGCTACGTGGTGACCGACGTGCGCCGCGACGGCACCCTCACCGGGCCGAACGTCGAGCTGCTGCGCGCGGTGACCGCCGCGACGGACCGGCCGGTCGTGGCCAGCGGCGGCGTGTCGGCGCTCGCCGATCTCACCGCGATCGCCGCCGTCCCCGGCGTCGAGGGCGCGATCATCGGTAAGGCCCTGTACGCCGGCGCGTTCACCCTGCCCGAGGCGCTCGCCGTCGCCGCCGCCGCCGGCGCGGGCGCATGACCGTCGCCGTTCGCGTCATCCCCTGCCTCGACGTCGACGGCGGCCGGGTCGTGAAGGGCGTGAACTTCACCGACCTGCGCGACGCCGGTGACCCCGTCGAGATGGCCCGGCTCTACGACGCCGAGGGCGCCGACGAGCTGACGTTCCTCGACATCACCGCCTCCAGCGGTGACCGCGAGACGACCTACGACATCGTCCGGCGCACCGCCGAGCAGGTCTTCATCCCGCTGACCGTCGGCGGCGGGGTCCGCTCCACCGACGATGTCAACCGCCTGCTGCGGGCCGGCGCCGACAAGGTGGGGATCAACACGGCCGCCGTCGCCCGGCCCGAACTGGTCCGCGAATGCGCCCACCGGTTCGGCAACCAGTGCATCGTCCTGTCCATCGACGCCCGCCGCTGCCCCGACCCGGCCGGCCCGCGTTTCGAGGTGACCACGCACGGCGGCCGCCGCGGCACCGGGATCGACGCCGTCGCCTGGGCCGCCCAGGTCGTCGAGCTCGGCTCCGGAGAGATCCTGCTCAACTCGATGGACGCCGACGGCACCCGCGACGGCTACGACCTGGAGATGCTCGCCGCGGTGCGGGCCGAAGTCGACGTGCCGGTGATCGCCAGCGGCGGCGCGGGCGATCTGGCGCATTTCCCGCCGGCGGTCGGCGCCGGTGCCGACGCGGTGCTCGCCGCCAGCGTGTTCCACTTCGGCCAGCTTCGCATCGGCGAGGTCAAGGAAGCACTGCGGGCCGAGGGCGTCCCCGTGCGCTGACCACCCGGTAGGTATCGCTGGTCGTCCAGAAATTCTGATCACACCGGGGTGGTGATGGTGCCGTCCGCGACGCGGACCGACGTGCGGGAGACCGGAGTCCTCGGGCTCGGCTTCGCCACCCTGTGGCGCGGCATCCGCGAACAGCCACGGCTGTTCGCCGTCGCCGCCGTCGGCGCCTGCCTGTACACCCTGACCGGGGTGGCGAGCTCGATCGTGCTCGGGGAAGCGACCGAACGGGTCATGCTGCCGGCGGTCCGCGACGGGCACGCCGACTGGTCGGCGGTCGCCGTCGTCGCGGCGGTGATCGTGGGAATCGGCGCGCTGCGGGCGCTGGGCATGTTCGTGCGTCGCCTCGCCGGCGGCACGGTGGTGTTCCGCGTCCAGGCGCGTTACCGCCACCGAGTGACCCGCCAGTACCTGCGGCTGCCGCTGTCCTGGCACCAGCGCCACTCCACCGGCACGCTGCTGTCCAACGCCAACGCGGACGTCGAGGCAGCCTGGAATCCGCTCATGCCGCTGCCGTTCGCCGTCGGCGCCCTGGCCATGCTCGTCACGGCGCTGGCGCTGCTGTTCGCCACCGACCCGGTGCTGGCCCTGATCGGGCTCGTCGTGTTCCCCACCTTCGGCGCGGTGAACATCTGGTATGGGCGGCGGGTGTGGCCGCTGTTCGCCGGGGTGCAGCGGCTGCGCGGCGAGGTCAGCGCGGTCGCGCACGAGTCGTTCGACGGTGCGCTCGTCGTCAAGGCCCTCGGCCGCGAGGAGGAGGAGACCGCCCGCTTCCAGGCCCGCGCCGAGGAGCTGCGCGACGCGATGATCCGCGCGGGCCGGCTGCGCGGCCTGTTCGACCCGCTGATGGAGAGCCTGCCGAACCTCGGCATCCTGCTGGTCCTGATCGTCGGCGCCGTGCGGATCCGGTCGGGCGCGATCGACGTCGGCCAGCTGGTGCGGGTGGCCTACCTGTTCACCCTGCTGGCCTTCCCGCTGCGCGCGTTCGGCTGGGTGTTCGGCGACCTGCCGCGGGCGGTCGTCGGCTACCAACGGGTCGAGGCCGTCCTGGACGCCCGCTCCGACGAGCCGCGGGGCGCCGGGACCCTCACCGCCCCCGGTCCCGCGGCGCTGCGGCTGGCCGCGGTCACCTACGCCTACCCGACCGACTCCCCGCCGGACGGGGCCGACTCCGCGGCGGCCAGTGGGAGTCGTCCGGTGCTGTCCGCGGTGAGTGTCGAGGTCGCGCCCGGCAGCATCGTGGCGATCACCGGTCGCACCGGCGCCGGTAAGTCGACCCTGGCCGGCCTGCTCGCCCGCCTCGTCGACCCGAGTGCCGGCGCGGTCCTGCTCGACGGCGTCGACCTGCGCGAACTGGCCCCCGGTGAGGTCAGCCGGGCCGTCTCCCTCGTGCCCCAGCAGGCGTTCCTGTTCGACGACACGATCCGGGCGAACGTCACCCTGGGCCTGGATGCGTCGAGCGAGGCGGTCTGGGCCGCCCTGCGCCGGGCCCAGGCCGATCGTTTCGTCGCCGCCCTGCCCGCCGGTCTCGACACCCACGTCGGTGAACGCGGGACGAGCCTGTCCGGCGGCCAGCGCCAGCGGGTCTGCCTGGCCCGCGCGCTGCTGCGAGCCCCCCGGCTGCTCGTGCTCGACGACGCCACCGCCAGCGTCGATCCCCGCGTGGAGGCCGCCATCCTCGCCGGGCTGCGGGAGAACGCCGGCGCGTCGACGGTCGTGGTCGTCGCGCAGCGGCGGTCCACGATCGCCCTCGCGGACGAGGTCGTCCACCTCGACGCCGGCAGGGTGATCGGCCGTGGCCGCCACGTCGACCTGCTCGCCTCCTCACCGCGTTACGCCGCCCTGCTCACGGCCTACGAGCAGGCCGCGCGGGCAGCGGGCACCGACGCCGGCGCCGATGCCGACGCGCGGCCAGCCGCCGAGGCGGTGTCATGACCAGCCAGATCCCCTCCCCCCGAGCCGGCTCCGACCCGACCGCAGACCCGTCAGCGGCGCCCGCGGGTTCGCGGCCTATGTCGCTGGTGGCGACGGTTCGGCGGCTGCGGGCGCTGACGCCGGACCTGACCCGTGGCCTGGTCGGCACGGTGGCGCTCGCCCTTGTGGCGACCGCGGGCAAGGTCGTGGTCCCCGTGGTCGTGCAGCAGATCCTCGACCGCGGCCTGACCGACGACGGCGTCCGCCTCGGTCTCGTCGGCGTCGCCGTCGGGATCGCCGCCGTCGTGATCGTGGTGACCGCCGTCGCCACCTACCGGATGAACCTGCGGCTGTACCGGGTGTCCGAGGGAACGCTGGCCGCGCTGCGGGTGCGGGCGTTCCGGCACATCCACGACCTGTCGATGCTCAGCCAGTCCGCGCAGCGGCGCGGCTCGCTGACCTCCCGGGTCACCAGCGACGTGGACCAGATGTCGCAGTTCCTCCAGTTCGGCGGCGTGATGCTGCTGGTCTCGACCGGCCAGATGCTGCTGGCGGGCGTGCTGATGTTCGTCTACTCGTGGCCGCTGGCCCTGCTCGTCCTCGGCTTCTACGCCCCCTTGCTGATCGTCACCCGGCTGGCGCAGCGCCGCCTCGCCGTCCGCTACGCCCAGGTCCGGGAACGCGTCGGCGAGCTGCTGGGCGCCGTGGCTGAGGCAGTCGTCGGCGCCGCGGTCGTGCGCGCCTACGGCATCGGGGACCGCACCGCCCGGCGTATCGACGGATCCATCGACCGCTACCGCGGATCGCAGATCTCCGCCCAGCGGGTCATCGCCGGTGTGTTCGCCCTCAGCGAGTTCGTCGCGGCGCTCGCCTCGGCGTCCGTGGTCGTCGCCGGCGTGGCCCTCGGCGTCGGCGGCTCGCTCAGCACGGGCCGGCTGATCGCCTTCCTGTTCCTGCTGACCCTGTTCGTGATGCCGATCCAGTCGATGACCGAGGTCCTCAACGACGCGGCGAACGCGTTCGCCGGCCTGCGCCGGGTACTCGCGGTCCTTGATCTGCCCCGCGACGTGCGCGATCCCGCCCTCGGCGCCGACGACACGGCCGCCGCCGCGGGGAGCCCGGCCGGCACCGGCGTGCCGCCGACCACCGGACCCGGACCCGGCCGAGACCTGCCCGCCGGCCCGCTGGGCGCCCGCTTCGCCGATGTCGGGTTCGCCTACCCGCACGGCCCGCCGGTGCTGCGCGACATCGACCTGGAGATCGCTCCCGGTGCGCGGGTCGCGATCGTCGGGGAGACCGGCTCGGGCAAGACCACGCTGGTGAAGCTGCTGACCCGGCTGATGGACCCGACCGCGGGCACGGTGTTCGTGGGTGGGGTGCCGCTGCCCGAGGTGCGATTCGCGTCGTTGCGCGCCCGGGCGCTGCTCGTGCCGCAGGACGGCTTCTTGTTCGACCTGACGATCGCCGACAACGTGCGCTACGGCCGGCCGGGTGCCGGGGACGCCGCCGTGCGCGCCGCGTTCGTGGCCCTCGGTCTCGCGGACTGGCTCGACGGGCTCCCGGCGGGGCTGGCGACCCGGGTGGGGGAGAGCGGGTCGCGGCTGTCCGCCGGCGAGCGTCAGCTCGTCGCGCTGGCCCGGGCCCAGCTGGCCGACCCGGAGCTGCTCGTCCTGGACGAGGCGACCTCCGCCGTGGACCCGGAGACCGAGGTGCGTCTGGCCGCCGCGCTCGCCGAGCTGACCCGGGGCCGGACCTCGGTGACGATCGCGCACCGGCTGTCGACGGCGGAGACGGCCCAGGAGGTTGTCGTCGTCGACGCCGGACGGATCGTGCAGCGTGGTCCCCACCGCGATCTCGTCGCCGTTCCCGGGGTCTACCAGCGGCTGCACCAGTCCTGGGCGGCCGGCGTCGGGACGACGGCGGACACGGGCCGCGCCGCCGCGCCGGCGGAGGGCAGAATGAAGGCGTGACCGACCGTCCCACCGCTCTGGATCCCACCATCGCCCGCCGCGTGCGCCGTGACAGCGCCGGGCTGTTCCCGGCCATCGCCCAGCAGCACGACACCGGCGAGGTGCTGATGCTCGGGTGGATGGACGACGAGGCCCTGCACCGGACGCTGACGACCGGGCGGGCCACGTACTGGAGCCGCAGTCGCCAGGAGTACTGGGTCAAGGGCGACACCTCGGGCCACCAGCAGTGGGTCCGCTCGGTCGCCCTCGACTGCGACGGCGACGCCGTGCTCGTCCGGGTGGACCAGATCGGCCCGGCCTGCCACACCGGCACCCGGACGTGCTTCGACGCCGACGCGCTGCCCGCCAGGGTGGGTAACCCGGGCGCCGCGGCCGCCGCCGGGTCGGACCGATGACGACCGGGCGGATCGTTCCCGATCGGGCCGGTTTCCACGCCGCCGCCGCGGCCCAGCCCGTCGTCGCCGTCACGCGCCGGCTGCTCGCGGACGGGGAGACGCCGGTCGGCGTCTATCGCAAGCTCGCCGGCGGCCCGGGCACGTTCCTGTTGGAGTCGGCCGAGCACGGCGGTGAGTGGTCGCGGTACTCGTTCGTGGGCGTGCGGGCGGCGGCGACGCTGACCGAGCGCGACGGCGAGGCCGTGTGGGTGGACGGGGCGCCGCCACCGGGGGTGCCGACGCGGGGCGACCCGCTGGACATCCTGCGCGCGGTGGAACGCCAGCTGCGCGCCGACAACGGGCCCGATGCCCCGCCGCTGATGGGCGGCCTCGTCGGCTATCTCGGCTACGACATCGTCCGGCGCCTCGAGCGGCTGCCCTCGCACGCCGTCGATGACCTGCACCTGCCCGAGCTGCGGATGCTGCTCGCCACCGACCTGGCCGTGCTCGACCACCGCGACGGCTCGTGCCTGCTGGTGGCCAACGCCTTCACCAACACCGCGGTCACCAACACCGCGGTCGCCGGCACCGCGGTCGCCGGCACCGCGCCGGACGGCGCCGCCGCGGCGCTGGACGCGCTGTACGACGACGCGGTCGCCCGGCTCGAGGCGATGACCAGCGACCTGGCGAAGTGGAACGAGCCGACCGTCGCGACGACGTCCGGCGCCGTCACCGGGGTGGCCGACTTCGTCTCCGCCACCGCGCCCGGTGCCTTCCATGCCGCGGTGGAGCGGGCGATCGAGGAGATCCGCGCCGGGGAATGCTTCCAGATCGTGGTGTCCCAGCGGTTCGAACGGGTCACGGCCGCCGATCCGCTCGACGTCTACCGGGTGCTGCGCACGACCAACCCCAGCCCGTACATGTACCTCCTGCGGTTCGGCGATCATGACGTGGTCGGTTCGTCGCCGGAGGCGCATGTCAAGGTCACCGGCCGCCGCGCGCTGCTGCATCCCATCGCGGGCAGCCGGCCGCGCGGCGCGACGCCCGAGCATGACGCGCAGCTTGCGGCACAGCTGCTCGCCGACCCGAAGGAACGCGCCGAGCACGTGATGCTGGTGGACCTGGTCCGCAACGACCTCGGGCGGGTCTGCGTGCCGGGTTCGGTGCGGGTCGTCGAGTTCGCCGCCGTCGAACGGTTCTCCCACATCATGCATATCGTCTCCACGGTGATCGGTGAGGTGGAGCCGGACCGCAGCGCCGTCGACGTGCTGACGGCGACCTTCCCGGCGGGGACGCTCTCCGGCGCGCCGAAGGTGCGCGCGATGGAGGTCATCGACGAGCTCGAACCGACGCGGCGCGGCCTGTACGGCGGCGTGGTCGGCTACCTGGACTTCGGCGGCGACCTGGACACCGCCATCGCCATCCGCACCACAGTGCTGCGCGGCGGCGTCGCCTACGTCCAGGCGGGCGCCGGGATCGTCGCCGATTCCGATCCCGACACCGAGGACCTGGAGAGCCGCACCAAGGCGGCGGCGGTCCTGCGCGCCATCGAGGTCGCCGAGTCGCTGCGGCCCCCGGTATGACGGCCCCCGGCCCCCCTCCCGCCTCCGCCGCAGCCGCGGGGCAGGACGGCGCCCCCGGC
>NZ_JALKFU020000319.1 GCF_023242965.2 Frankia sp. AgKG'84/4 | reverse complement strand
GCGTAGCGGTTGGCCGGCCGGGGCAGGCCGAGGTGCCCGCGCAGGGTGGCGCTCCGGTACTCGGTGCGGAACCGGCCGCGGCGGGCGAGTTCGGGGGCGAGCCGGCGGGTGATCGCGTTCAGGTCGTCGGGCAGGACAGCGGGACGCAGCCGGTAGCCGCTCAGTCCCGCGGCCTGCCAGTCGAGCAGCAGGTCGGCGAGTTCGCCGGGCGACCCGGCGAAGATCGTCGCGTCGGACCGGGCCGGCGCGTCCAGCAGGGCGTCCAACCGGCGCAGCCGGTCGCGGGCCGCCTCGGCGTCGTCGTCGAGAACGACGAGCAGATCGGCGAAGACGTGCAGCGTCTCGCCGGCCCGCCCGGCCCGGTCCTGCTCGTCGCGGACCTCGGCGACGATCGCCCGCGCCTGGCCGGCGTCGTGCGGAGTGACGTGGACGACGTCGGCGGCGCGGGCCGCGAGGCGGTAGGGAACGGTGGCGTGCGCGAGCGCGGTGACCACCGGCTGGCCCTGCGGCGGGCGCGGGGTGATCGACGGTCCGCGCACGGAGAACCAGCGGCCCTCGAAGTCGATGTAGTGCAGTTTGTCGCGGTCGACGAACCGGCCGGTGGCGACGTCGCGGATCTCGGCGTCGTCCTCCCAGCTGTCCCACAGCCGGCGCACGACCTCGACGTGGTCGGCCGCCTCGTCGAACGAGTCGGCGACGTAGGCCTGGACCTCGGGGGAGTCGAGGGTGTCACCGCGCAGCGCCGGCCCGGGCGGGCGCCGGCCGACATGCGGGACCTCCCCGGGCCGCCCGACCTGCACCCGCCAGCCGGCCCGGCCGCCGCTGGTGTAGTCCAGGGTGGCGATGGCCTTGGAGAGGTGGAACGGCTCGGTGCTGAGCACCGAGGTGGTCGGCACCAGGCCGACGCGCGAGGTCAGCGGGGCGACCCGGGCGGCGATCAGCACCGCGTCGAGGCGGCCGCGGACCTGGTCGGTGCGCCCGTCCGGGCTGCCGTCGAAGCGGGTGGACTGCAGGGCGAGGGAGTCCTCGACGGTCACGAAGTCGAGCAGGCCGCGTTCGGCCTCCGTCACCAGGTCCAGCCAGTAGCCCGGCGAGAACAGGTCTGCGGGACGGGCCGAGGGTGCCCGCCAGGCGGCCGGGTGCCAGCCGGCTCCCTCCAGAGCGACGGCGAGATGCAGCGGAGCGGACTCGGTCATGACGATCACCGCTTTCCGGTCGGACGCGCTGAGGGCTGGTTGCTGGTGGGGGTTCAGTGCTGGCGGCGCCGCCACTCCTCGGCGAGTAGTTCGTAGGAGCGGACCCGGTCGGCGTGTCGGTGTGTGATCGTCGTGATGGCCAGCTCGCGGGCGCCGGTCGCCTCCTGGAGTTGCTCCAGCCGGTCGGCGACCCTCGCCGGGGAGCCGACGAGCTGGGTCTCGGTACGGTCGGTGACCAGCGCGCGGTCCTCGTCGGTCCAGACGTGTGCCGCGGCCTGCTCGGGGGTGGGAAACGGGATCGCGCCGGCACCGGTGCGGATGCTACGGACCCACAATCCGTAGCCGGCGGCGAGCCGTGCCGCCGTCTCGTCATCCTCGGCGACGACGACGTCGGCCGAGACGGAGAGGTAGGGCTCGGCGAGCTGCGCCGAGGGCCGGAACGCCGCCCGGTAGGCATGCACCGCGTCCAGCACGGTGCTCGGGCTGTGGTGGTAGGACGCGGCGAAGCGCAGCCCCCGCGCGCCGGCGACGTCGGCGCTGGATCCCCCCGACGAACCAAGGATCCAGACCTCCACGTCGGCGCCCTCACCGGGGCTGGCGTGGGCCGCCACCCCCCCGGCGGACTGGTAGGTACCGGCGAGCAGCGCGAGGACGTCGTCGATCTGCTCGCCGTAGTCCGGTGCGTAGGCGCCGGGCTGATGGAGCAGGTCGAGCATCGCCCCCAGTTTCGGTGACGAGATCAGCTTCATGGGGTCGAAACGTTTCGGGAGCAGCAGGCCGTTGTCGGTGCGTTCCTCGGACTCGTGCGCCCCGCCGCCCTGCGACGCCCGGTAGGTGTCCGCCGCGGCGGAGGCGGCGGTGACGGGAACGCCCGCCGTCGCCTTTGCCGACCCGTTCGTCGCCGTGCCGTTCGTGGCCGCTGGGCTCGTGGTCGGGGCACGCCGGCTGATGGAGCGGCCGATGCCGAGATCGAGACGGCCGGGATGCAGCGCGTTGATGAGCCCGAACTCCTCGACGATGCTCAGCGGCGTGCGGTGCCCGGCCTGGACCCCGGCGGAGCCCAGCCGGATCGTCGAGGTGGCGCCGGCGACCAGCGCGATGGTCACGGCGGGGGAGGAACCGAGCACACCCGGGTTCAGGTGGTGCTCGGCGAACCAGTACCGCCGGTAACCCAGGCTCTCCGCGCGCCGTGCCAGATCGACGGTGTCGCGTAGCGCCGCCTCGGCGGTCGAGCCATCGCTGACGGGGACGAGGTCGAGCAGGGCCAACGGGATCTCGGGCATGGCGAGGGCCTTTCCGCGCGTCGGGTCAGCGGGTAGGGAACGCGTCGGGGAAACCGCCCGGGTGCCGCCTGCGGCCGGTCGGCACGGCCGGGGCCGAGGACGGCCGGGCGGTCGTGGCCCGGGCGTGATCGGCCGGCATCGGGGACGAACCACCCCGGCGGTGCGACGTCGCGTCGGGCGGGAACGAGCAGCCCGGGAGGCGCGGGCTGGCAGCCCGGGCGGCCGAGCGGGACGTGGGTCAGGCCGACGAAGTGGCGCGATCCCGCGGAGGGCGGCGGTCGCCCGGACAGAGACAGCTGGCGGACCGGTGGAGATCGATGGACAGGCGACGGGTCAGCAGCCGCGCCGGCCGGTTGGCGCGGGGACCGGGCTCGCTGGTGGCACCTGGGGCATGATCGCAGGTCGTGGAGCGGCCGCGCGCGCGGCGCATCGCTGCGGGCATGCCACTGCTCCTATGCCGAGGCCCGGGGAACCCGGGCCTGTTCCGTGCCCTGTCGGCCGTCCGCCTGCGGACGACCGGTGCTCAGCGCGCCAGGACGGCTGATCGTCTGGTCGGCGGGCCTGACCGAAAGATAGCCCGCGATGTTGGGTATGTCCATGGGGATGGTGGGTGAGGCGGCGGGCCTCGGCGGGCCGATTCCAGCCTGTCGGGTGCGGTTCTACCGCCGGGGCGCCCGTCTGCTCTGATAGCGGCATGGGGACACAGAGGGCGGCCGCTGCCGCCGGGGTGATCGCGTGAGGACCAGTCGGCTGGAGGCGTTCAGCGACGGCGTGCTGGCCATCATCATCACGATCATGGTGCTGGAGCTGAAGGTGCCCGAGGGGCACACGTTCGCGGACCTGCGGCACTCCACGGGCAAGGGACTGCTCAGCTACGTCCTCAGCTTCGTCTACGTGGGGATCTACTGGAACAACCACCATCACATGTTCCAGCTGGCGCGCCGGGTGACCGGGGGCATGCTGTGGGCGAACCTCGCACTGCTGTTCTGCCTGTCACTGCTGCCGTTCACGACCGGGTGGATGGACGAGTCGGACTATGCGCATTTCCCGGTCGTCCTGTTCGGGATCAACCTGCTGATCGCGGCGGTCGCCTATTTCGTGCTGCAGCTTGTCGTCATCCGGGCGCACGGGCCCGACTCGGCGCTGCGCCGCGCCATCGGCGCGGACCTCAAGGGGAAGATCTCGCCGGTGTTCTACCTCGTCGGGATCCTGTCCGCGTGGTTCGTCGACCCGCATGGCGATCTCGGCGTCATCATCGCGGCCGCCTGCTACATCCTCGTCGCGCTGATCTGGGTGGTCCCGGACCGCCGCATCGACCGCGTCGTCGCCGAGTTCGGCTCCCCGGACTGACCGTCGGCCGGCCGCGCCGCGGCCTGGGCGCGAGGCGGGTGAAACCGGTGTGAGGGCGCGGTGATACCGCCGTTGCCTAGCGTTCCGTTCAGCGCTGCGACCACCGCGGCGCTCCCGGATCACACCCGCATCCCGTGGAAGGAACTCGCGTGACAGCACTGCCCGCGGTCCAGGCCAGTGGCCTGGTCAAGAGATTTGGCGACCTTCGGGCCGTCGACCAGATCGACCTCGAGGTCCGCCACGGCGAGATCTTCGGGGTGCTGGGCCCCAACGGGGCCGGCAAGACGACGATGTTGAAGATGCTGGCCACGCTGCTGACGATCGACGGCGGCCGGGCCGAGATCTTTGGCGTCGACGTCGCCGCCGAACCCCACCGGGTCCGCCAGCTCATCGGCGTCACCGGCCAGTACGCCTCCGTCGACGAGGACCTCAGCGCCACCGAGAACCTGTGGCTGTTCGGCCGGCTCCAGGGTCTGCGCTCGGCGGACGCGCGGTCCACCGCGCGCCGGCTGCTGGCGCAGTTCGGCTTGGAGGAGGCCGCCGACCGGCGGATCTCCGAGTTCTCCGGCGGGATGCGCCGGCGCCTCGACCTCGCCGCCTCCCTCATCACCCGGCCGCCGCTGATCTTCCTGGACGAGCCGACGACCGGCCTCGACCCCCGCACCCGCGGGCAGATGTGGGACACCATCCGGGAACTCGTCAGCGACGGCTGCACCGTCCTGCTCACCACCCAGTACCTCGACGAGGCCGACCAGCTCGCCGACCGGGTCTGCGTGATCGACCACGGCCGCAAGGTCGCCGAGGGCACCCCGGACGCGCTCAAGACCCAGGTCGGCGACTCGACCCTGCAGCTCGAACTCGCCACCGGGGCCGACGCGGCGCTCGCCCGCGCGGTGGTGCTGCGGGTACTCGGCGAGGAGGCGGTCAGCACCCCCGAGTCCGGCCGGCTCAACGTCCCGCTCGACATCGCCGACCGGGCCGCCGACGTGCTGATCGCCCTGCGCGAGGCGAACGTCGCGATCGCCTCGGTCAGCGTCGCCAAGCCGAGCCTCGACGAGGTCTTCCTCGCTCTCACCGGCCACGGCGCCGAGGACGCCGCCGACGCCGGCAGCGGCGACCCGGCCGGCATCGTCCCCGGCCAGGACACACCCAGCCGCGCCGGCATCTCCACGGAGGTCGCCCGATGAACACCGTCCTCGCCGAGCGGACCGCCGGGCGCCCCGGGCCGCCGGCGTCGGCCACGGACCCCGCCGCCGCGGTCGCCCGTACCCGGGCCCGCGTCAGCCTCGGGGACACTGTCACCCAGACGCTCGCGATGGCGTGGCGGGCGTTGAAGAAGATGCGCCGCAACCCGGAGCAGTTCTTCGACGTCGCGCTACAGCCGCTGCTGTTCACCGCGATGTTCGCCTACGTGTTCGGCGGCGCGATCTCCGGTGATGTCCACAGCTACCTGCCGCTGCTGATCCCCGGCATCGTCGCCCAGACGGTGCTCACCACCTGCATGGCCACCGGGACGCAGCTGCGCGAGGACATGGACAAGGGGGTCTTCGACCGGTTCCGGTCGCTGCCGATGTCCCGGATCGCCCCCCTGGCCGGCCCGATGATCGCCGACCTCGTCCGTTACCTGCTCGCGGCGACCCTGACCTACCTGATGGGCATGGCCCTGGGCTACCGGCCCGGCGGCGGGGTGCTCGGGGTGCTCGGCGCGATCGTGCTGGCGGTCCTCACCGGCTGGGCGATCGCGTGGGCGTTCACCTGGATCGGCACCATCGCCAAGAGCGCCCGCAGCGTGCAGGGGATCTCGATGATGATCCTGTTCCCGCTGACGTTCCTGTCCAACGCCTTCGTGCCGGCGAAGACCCTGCCAGGCTGGCTGGAGGCCTTCACCAAGGTCAACCCGGTGTCACATCTGGTCTCCGCCACCCGGGACCTGGCCAACAACGGCGTGCTCACCGGGCAGGTCGGCTGGACCCTGCTCACCGGCCTCGTCGTGGTCGTGGTCTTCATGCCGCTGTCGGTCGCCAGCTACAAGCGCCAGCTCTGACCCGTGGCCAGGCGACCCCTCGTCCGCGCTCGGCGGCACCTCGTCGAGCCGTCCGGCCAGCTGGTCGACGAGAGCGCGAGCCTCCTCGACCAGCCGCGCCGGGTGCCGGGCGCCGCCCTCACCCGCCCGGGCC
>NZ_JALKFU020000318.1 GCF_023242965.2 Frankia sp. AgKG'84/4 | reverse complement strand
ATAGTCATACTATTCATGTAGTAGGCACGGCTAGACTCACGACATGCGTCGCACGGGTTCGGCCCGCAGGGAGGCCGCCTCCCTTCGGTCGGCACCCCATCGGCACGTCGGATCCTCGGGTGTGTCGTGCCCGTCGTGCCCATCGGAGCGTCAGGCCCCAGCCCAACCAAAGACAGAATGGCGCCTACGGCACTCAGCGCCCTGGCACGGCCAATGCTGCCCCGAGGCCCGTTGGCCCCTCACCCGCGGCTCCCTTTCCCACGGATGCCGCATCGTTTAACGGCCTGGCAGACACGTCAAGGGCGCTTCGCGTCGCTACGCGATCATCAAAGATGACCCTTGACCTGCCCACCAGCCCGCTAAGTGCGGCTCCTGGGAGGGCAAGGGAGAAGACCGGAACGACCGCCATCCCGATGGGCCCGCCGCCGTTCGGCGCGGCCGGTGCCTGGACACGAACACCGGCCGCGCCTCCGTTCACGCGGTCCGCCTGGCCCCCAGCGTCGGAGCCGTGATCAGGTCCGTGACCAGCGCAAACCCGATCGGATCCCCGGTATCGATCCCGTCCGCCACAGCCAGCAGCCGCACGCCCCGCCGCCGCAACAGCGCCAGCACCGCCACCCGAGCAACCTCCGTGTCCGCCAGCCGGTCCAGCGCGTCGACGACCACGACGCCCGCGGCCCGCGACCGCAGCCACGCCGGCACCGCCGCGCAGGCTCCAGGACCGCCCCCCGCCCGCAGACGTTCGGTCGGACCCGCCTCCCAACCTCGCGCCTTACAGGCCGCCAGGAACGCCGCGCGCTGCACCGCCTGGCCCTCCATCGTCACATCCGCCCGCACCACGCTCGCCGCCCGCATCACCGACCACCCCACACCCGACGCCGACGCGACCGCCCGGCCTGCGCGACCCGCACCACCGCCGGCACCGCATACACCGCCCGCGCATCCGCCGACGACGCCGCCCAGGCCGCCAGCCCCGCCACCGAACGCAACGCCGCCGCCCGCCACGCCGCCATCGTGTCGTCCAGGTCCAACCCGTCCGCCGAAGCTTCCGCAGGCCACGTCTCCCGCGCCGCCGCCCGCAGACACGCCACCCCCAACGACACCCACCCCCACGCCGGATCATCCCCGCCCATCCGCACCGTCAGACCCGGCAACATCACCGCGACCTCCGATACCCCCACCACCGACCGCGACGGCACATCCCGCACCCCCGCAACCTCACCCCGAATCGTCACATCCGACACGATCAACACACCGTCAGATACCATCGCCACGGAACCTCTTCCTGTTACAGCAGGTGGGGGATCAGGCCCGGATCCGGTGTTCCCGCACCGACCGGGCCGCTTTCACGTTCGAGACCATCATCGCAAGACTTCTACACGTTGTTGAAGGCGGAAACGCCGAACGGCCGGCACCCCCACCAGGGATACCGGCCGCCGATTCCAGCCCGTTAGCCGCCGGAACACGCCTCACGGATGATGTCCGCGAGCGCAACCACCGACCGCGGATCGCAGCGCATCAAACATTGCCGCAGCCGCACCCCCGTGGGACCCGTGGGACTAGCCAGCAAGATCAAATGCAGAGATTCCTGATACGTCGACCACGGGCCGCACCCTGGACGCGCTACCACCGGGACCCATCCCTCAGAGTCCACCGAACATCGCCCCCAGGTCCGGCAGTGCCCGGAAACGCAGCACCGCCGCCGAGTCGCCGAGGCTCGCTCTCCAGTGATCCACGAACAGCACCGGCGGGAGCGTCGCGGTGACGTTCACCAGGTCCCGCAGGCTTGCCCCACTCGTCATCGTCACGTCGTAAAGTCCCGCAACATGATCGATACGCAACGTGACGAACGGACGGCCCTCGTATGGGTTACGCCAGCCACGCCCGGTCGATGGCGGAATACTAGACACCAGGTCACTCCTGTTCGAGCAGGTTGTGATCTAGGTTCCGGACGGATGACCCAACACCCGTCCGGAACCGACCTAATGGCTAATAGTGTAGCCGGCTAGCCTTGTAGCCGCACGGGGAACGCGGTAGCCCCCCGGATATCCTTAGGATCATGCCAACGGTCACCCTGGACGATCTGCGGACGCTCGCCGCCCAGGTTGCGGACGCAGAGCAGCGACTCAGCCGAGCCCGCACCGCGCGAGACAACGGCATCCGGGAAGTGCGCGCTCAGAGGCAGTACACGGTTCAGGAGATTGCCGACGCGGCCGGCGTCTCCCTAGCAACCGCCAAGATCGCCCTACGTGGATCATGAGCGACCGAGGATCCGTCGATGTCGGCGTACCGTTCACTCCTGTGATCTGTGACACACGGTTCGGTATACTTCGCGAAACATCGGCACCGGCATCCCGACCTCACCGAACCTGCACGAGGTCGCCCAGGCCGTGGTGCCCGACGCCCGCATCGTCTACGCCGACAACGACCCCCTGGTCCTCGCGCACGCCCGCGCCCTGCTGACCGGAAACCCCGCCGGGCGCACCGCCTATCTCGACGCCGACCTGCGCGACGTCGACACCATCCTCGGCTCCAGCGAGGTGCGCGACACCCTCGACCTGACCCAGCCGGTGGCCCTGTCCGTCTTCGCGATCCTACACTTCGTGCCCGACAGCGACGATCCGTACGGCGTGATCCGGCGGCTGCTCGACGCCCTGGCCCCCGGCAGCTACCTGGCGCTCAGCCACGGGACCGCCGACTTCGGGTCGACCGGGAGCGCGGAGGGCGTGGCGAACTACCGGGCCCGCGGCATCAACCTGCAACTGCGCGACGCCGCCGAACTCGCCCGCTTCTTCGACGGCCTCGACCTCGTCGAGCCCGGCGTCCAAGCCCTCAACCGCTGGCGCCCCGAGTCGGACTCGGCCCTCACCGACGACCAGATCAACATGTACGGCGCGGTCGGCCGCCTGCGCTGAGGGCCCGGCCTGAAGACCGCCCAGCCCCCGTCTGGGCCGGGTGCGGTGTGCCGGGGAGGTCAGGAAGGGACAGGGCGGTCAGGAAGGGACAGGGAGCAGTTCGGCGATGAGGTGTTCGATGCGGGCGCGGATGTCGTCGCGGATGGGGCGGACGGCGTCGATGCCCTGGCCGGCGGGGTCGTCGAGTTTCCAGTCCTCGTAGCGTTTGCCGGGGAAGACGGGGCAGGCGTCACCGCAGCCCATGGTGATGACGACGTCGGAGGCTTCGACGGCGTCGACGGTGAGGATCTTCGGGGCCTGGTCGGTGATGTCGATGCCGGCTTCGGCCATGGCGGCGACGGCGGTGGGGTTGATCTGGTCGGCCGGGGCGGAGCCGGCGGAGCGGACCTCGACGCGGTCGCCGGCGAGGTGGGTGAGCCAGCCGGCGGCCATCTGGGATCGGCCGGCGTTGTGGACGCAGACGAACAGCACGGAGGGTTTCGTGGTCATGGAAGCGCGATCCTTCTGTGGGTAGGTGGGTGGGTGGGTGGGTGCTGTGGGTGTGGGTGCCAGGGATGGGGCGGTCGCGGGGTCCACTGCGGTCAGGGCGTCCAGCCGGGCGGGGGATCCGGGATCGGTCCTGACACACCTCGGGATGCCCGCGGCTGCGTGCCGTTCGCGGTCGCCGGGTCGGCATGGGGCAGCACGACCTGCGCGGCCTGCGCGCGGGCCGCGGGCGTGGGCGGGTAGAGCAGCCGGACCAGCCCGTAGCCGACCGCGCCGCCGACCACCTGGGCCGCGATGAACGCCGGGGCGGAGGCGGGGGCGATGCCGGCGAAGCTGTCGGAGAACATCCGGCCGACGGTGATGGCGGGGTTCGCGAAACTCGTCGAGCTGGTGAACCAGTAGGCCGCGCCGATGTAGGCGCCGACCGCGGCCGGGGCCCGTTCGGCCCGGCCGGACCGGACCAGCGCGAAGATCAGCAGGATCAGGCCGGCGGTGGCGACGACCTCGGCGAGCAGATGCGCTCCCGAGGCCCGGTGGTGGGTCGCGATCGACACCGCCGACCGGTCGAACATCAGGTTCGCCAGCACCGCCCCGCCGACGCAGCCGGCGACCTGCGCGGGCAGGTAGGCGGCGGCGTCGCGCCACGACAACCCACCGAACGCGGCGTCGACGAGGCTGACGACCGGGTTGAAATGCGCCCCGGACACCGGGCCGACCATCAGAATGATCGCGAACAGGCCGGCGGCGGTCGCCGCGGCGTTCTCCACCAGTTGCAACCCGACCTGGCCGGGGCTGAGCTGGACCGCGGCGATCCCCGACCCGACGACCAGAGCGGCGAGCAGCATGCTGCCCACCGCCTCGGCGATGAGGCGCCGCGCCAGCGACGACCGGCCACCCGGCTCACTGTCCGCCACGGGGTTCAGCGGGCGCCGGCGGGCGCCGGTTCGATCACGACGTCGGTGGTGTCGGCGGCCGGGCCGCAGTCCACTCCCGGCCCGCAGGCGCAGGCCGACCCCGGCCCCGATCCTGACCCGCTGCCCGGTTCCACCGTCCGCAGGGTCGGCA
The DNA here is from genome assembly GCF_023242965.2 of Frankia sp. AgKG'84/4. Taxonomy (GTDB): domain Bacteria; phylum Actinomycetota; class Actinomycetes; order Frankiales; family Frankiaceae; genus Frankia. The sequence goes on along the minus strand of NZ_JALKFU020000318.1, from coordinate 1,566 downwards.
CCGACCCGTCGACGACATCGGACAGCACCGTGTAGACCTCCCACGGCGCACCATCCGGGTCGTCGACCCAGACCTTGTCCTGCACCGCGTAGCAGCAGGCGGTGTTCTCCTCGACCGCGGTCTCCAGCCCCGCACCCGCCAGCCGTCTCGTCGCCGCAGTGACCTCAGCGGAGGACTCTACCTCGACGCCGAGGTGGTTCAACGCGCCCGCGACGCCGCTGCCGCGGACGTCCGGGTTCTCGATCAGCACCAGCTTCAGCGGCGGCACGTCGACCGCGAAGTTCGCGTACCCCGGCCGCCGCTTCGCCGGCTCCACCCCGAACAGCTTCGAGTAGAACGCCACCGCCGCGTCCACATCGGACACGTTCAACGCCAACTGCACCCGGGCCATCCCGACCACCTCACACATCGACCGATGTCTATGTCCTGACGTGACGGAGCATGCCCGCAGACATAGACCACTGTCAATACCCCGTGGTCTGGACCGGCGGGCTCAGGCGCCGGCCCGAGGCACGGGTCAGCTGTGGGGGTCCCGACGGCCCGCGACCAGGTCGGGGTCGCGCGGGCGATCGGGCTTCGCCGCAGGAGCGGCGCGGCGGGCGGCGGCGCGACCCGACACCCGGTGGCCGCCGGCCATGACGGCGATGACCGCGACCGTCTCCAGGGTGCCCAAGATCCACGTCGCGCTGCTGGCCGACTTGTCCGCCAGCCCCGGCGGCGGTGCGGTGGCCGAGGTGGCGTGCTTCGCCGCGTCGGCCTGGAATGCCTGGTCACGGGCCGAGCCGTGCAGAAACGGCGCGACGAACAGGACGGTGGCGACCAGCAGCAGCTCGACGCCGACGACCGCCGGGAAATGCCGGGTGAGGACGGTGCGCAGCGGGCGTTCGTCGCCGGCGGCGCGCAGCGCCTCGATCCGGGGGTGCAGGAAGAACTGGTTGATGGCCCCGAGGCCCAGCAGCGTCCCGAAGATCAGGATCTTCACGCCGAGGACCCGGCCGTACATCGTGGTGACCAGCTGGTTGGGGCCGTCGACGTGCTCCCAGAACAGGAACAGCCCGGACAGGCCGATCGCGGCGACGCAGCTCATCGCGCCCGCCGAGTAGCGCCGGATCGCCAGCGACCAGAAGCCGGCCCGCTCACCACCGCCACCGGCGCAGGCCGGGCCGGCCGCCCCCGCGCCGCGCAGCCCCCGGCGCGCTCGCCGCCGTCACCTCCCGGTTGGCGAGCGCGGCCGCGGTGCTCGGCGGGCTGGCCGTGCCCGCGGTGCTCAGTGAGCGGGCGCACGACTCGGCCGCCACCGGCGGCTTCGACTACGGCGCCGCCTGGGACCAGCTGTACACCGGGGGTACTCCCGGGGTGCTGTTCGGCCTGGAGATCACCCTCAGCCTGGTCGGCGCCGCCCTGGTGGTGCCGCTGACCGTGCGAACGCTGGCGGCGGGGCCCGCGCGGCGGGTGCTGCTCGCCGCCGGGCTGCTCGCCGGTGCCGTCAGCCTGTGGACGACGAAGCTGCCCGCGACCTGGCCGGACGGGCGGACCGCCGTCGAGACCGCGATGTGGATCCTGCAC
>NZ_JALKFU020000317.1 GCF_023242965.2 Frankia sp. AgKG'84/4 | reverse complement strand
GGCGCCGCCCCGCTGGTCGCCGACCTGAACGCCATCGCCCCGATCACCGTCACCCGCCTCGGTGCCATCCTCGACGGCCTGAACCTCGTCGACGGGTCGATCTCCGGCGGCCCGCCCGACCCGGCGCCGGGTCGCCGGCCGACCCGGGTCTACCTCGCCGGTCCGCGTGCCGACGAGATCGCGCGCCTTGAGCACCCCCGGCTCGACGTCCGCGTCCTGCCCGGGCCGCCCGGCAGCGCCAGTGCGGTCAAGATGAGCACGGCGAGTGTCTACAAGGGCCTTGCGGCACTGTTCCTGCACGCGACCGCCTCAGCACACCGCGCCGGCGTGCTCGCCCCCGTCCTCGATGACCTGACGGCCGAGTTCCCCGACCGTGTCCCGGGTCTCGGCCGGTTCCTGGCATTGTCGGCGAGCAAGGCCGGCCGCTACGTCGACGAGATGCGGGAGATCGCCGCGACGCAGGACGCCGCCGGGCTGCCCCCCGAGCTGTTCACGGCGATGGCCACCGTCTGGGACCGGGTCGCCGCGACACCCCTGGGCGCGCTCGCCCCGGAGGGCGCGGCGGGAATGGCCGACCTCGACGGCGTCCTACGCACCCTGGACGACCACGGCCGGTAGGGCCGCCCACGCCGCCACCCAGACCAGCATCTGATCATGGTGTTCCGCGGCGCACGTCGCCGCCTCCGTCACGGCTCGGATCGTCGTGGCGCTCCAACGCGGCGACCCGGGCCTCCAGCTCGTCGATCCGGTGCCGGAGCAGTTCGAGCTGCGCCTCCTCACCGAGGCGGCGTTCCCAGCTGCGCCGCAGCCGCGGGGACTCCTCGGCACGGGCCGCGACCATCGCCAGGGGAACCAGGCGCTGCGGGCCGTGCGGCCCGTCGACCAGGCGTGACGGAATCAGGTCCGCCCGGTACCAGGTTCGCAGCGCCGCGCGGGAGACCCCGGTGCTGCTGGACGCCTCCTGCAACGTCACCCAGTCGGAGTCCTCGAGCTGCGCGGCGAGTTCCCGCTCGACATCCCACTGATCCAGTCGATCGTCCCAGGTCACGGCCACCTCCCCGGTCACCCTACTATTAGCATGGTATTGACGGGGGTTGGAGCAGGCGTTGAAGTGGGACCATGTTCGAGCGATTCACCACCGCTGCCCGCCAGATCGTCGTCCTCAGCCAGGAGGAGGCCCGTCTCCTCGACCACAACTACATCGGCACCGAGCACCTTCTGCTCGGACTGCTCCACGAGGCCGACGGCATCGCCGGGCGCGCCCTCGCGGAGACCCCCGTGACGCTCTCGACGGCCCGAGCCGCCGTCCTCGCCGCCGTCGGCCGCGGCAAGAAGCCCCTGAAGGGCCACATCCCCTTCACCCCCCGGGCGAAGAAGGTCCTGGAGAAGGCGCTGCGGGAGGCCCTCGCCCTGCGGACCAAGCACGTCGGGACGGAGCACCTCCTACTCGGCCTGCTGGAGATCAACGAAGGCCTCGCCGTGACCCTGCTGCGCGACGCGGCGGTGGATGTCGACGCGCTGCGCCTAAGGGTGATCTCGCTGGCCACGGCGGCCAAGGCCGACCGCGCCGCGGGCGTCCCCGCCGCGACCGGCGGCCCGCGACAGGTGGGCGTCAGCGCCAACCTTGACAGCGCCAAACTTGACAGCGCCAAACTTGACAGCGCCACCCCCGGCGCCCCCGAGGGCGCCGCGCCGCGCCGCACCGCTGCCGCCAACGCCGGCATCCTGACTGCCGCCCACTACGCGGGCCACGATCCGGTCGGTTCCCACCATCTGCTGCTCGCCCTGCTCACCGACGAGAGCAGCGCGGCGACCCGGACCCTCGCGGGCCTGGGCGTCGACGTCCCCGCCGTCCGCGACGCCCTGCTCGACGCCGATCTGACCGACACCTCGGACGAACTGCCCGAGGTGACCGGGCGGCACGCGATGTCACTGCGCCTGACCGACTCGTCGCTGATCGTGGAGGCGACCGACCACCGGCTGCTCGGCCTGGCCCGCCTCGCCCGCAACGCCCTGCGCGCCCGCCGCACTCCACCGGACCAGGACAGCGTGTCCCCGGCCGAGGAGTCACCGGACGACGAGGCGCTGATCAGCGGCCGGGACGATGTCGCCGACAGCCTCTCCGCCGTCTGGACAGTGCTGGCGGCCAGCCTGGAGGACATCCGTTCCCGCGCCGCCGAGGACGAGGAGGGGTGACTTCATGAGGATCGACGCGTTGAGTGCCGAGGATCCGTCGGCGCGGCTTCAGGCGGCCCTGGCGGTCGGCACGAATCCCGAACCCGGCTATCTCGAAACGCTGATGCAACGATGCGCGATCGAGCCGGATTTCTTCGTGCGCGACATGCTGACCTGGGCGTTGACCCGTCTACCGGCCGACATCACGGTGCCCCGACTACGCGCGGAGCTGCGTTCCGACCGCGCCCAGGCCCGAAGCCAGGCACTGCACACCCTGTCCAAAATCGGTGATGGGACCGCGTGGCCCTCGATCACACGGTCCTTGCTGCGGGACCCCGAGGACGAGGTCGCGAGAAGCGCGTGGCGGGCCGCCGTCATCCTCGTGCCCGAAACGGAGACGAAGGGGCTCGCCGCGGAACTCGCCGCGCAACTCGGTCGCGGCGACCGCGCGGTGCACAGGAGTCTCAGCCGGGCCCTGGCCGCCCTCGGCGAGGTGATCGAGCCGGTCCTGCGGGAGGCGATGACGCATGCCGACCCCGCGGTGCGGGCGCACGCCCGTGCCACCGAGGTGCTCCGGCACGATCCGGAGGCCGGCTTCGACGCCATCCTCGACGAGGCGAAACGGATTGTCGCGCTCGGCCCGTGACACGGGTCGCGTCAGCGAGGTCGGGTAGCTCGACCATTCCCGCTGGCCCGCCGAGCGCTGGCGGGCGGGCTCGTTGACCTGAAGTCGACTTCATCTTCTACGGTCTGGGACGTCGCCCGCCGCCGTCCGCTACCGCAGGGAGCACATCATGGTCTTCACGCCGCTCGAACTCGAGTATCTGCACTCCCAGCGCCTGGGCCGGATCGCGACCGTCGCGCCGGACGGAACGTTGCAGAACAGCCCGGTCAGCCACGTCGTCGATGACGCCACCGGGGTGATCAGCATCTACGGGTACGACCTCGGCAACACCCGCAAGTTCCACAACATCGCCGCCAACGGGCAGGTCGCCTACGTCGTCGATGACATCGCATCGCTGGATCCGTGGTCGGTGCGCGGCGTGGAGATCCGCGGCACGGCCGAAGCGCTGCGCGATCGCACTCCCCCGGCCGCGCACATGAGCCCGGAAGTAATTCGCATCCACCCGCGGCGGATCATCAGCTGGAACCTGGGCGACGGCGGGGAGGGTTCCCGGCGCACCGTCGCGTGAGGCCCGCGGCCGGCATCGGTGCGCGCTCCGGGCCGACCGGTCAGCGCGCCCAGGAGGCCCGGCCGGCATCGGCGCGGTCGCTGGTCCGCTCCTCGGTGAGCAGGCGCTCGATGGCGTCGGGCCGCCAGGTGCCGGCGGCGCCGGGGCGGGTGGCGAGGTAGTCCGCGATGCGCCGCGGCGACCAGCCGTGGGCCTCGCGCAGGCCGGCGGCGAGCATGGTCAGGTAGCCGCCGGAGGGGGCGGTCAGCTCGACGTCGGCCATCGTCCACGGCGCGGTGAAGGTCAGCACGGGGATCTCGTCGCAGTGACCGACGAGCACGAGGGTCTCGTAACGACCCGGGCCGACCGCGGCGCTGCCGGTGCGCAGCACGGTGGCCAGGTCGAGGTCCAGGTTCGGCGGGCGGTGCATTTCCTGGGCGGCGACGTCGGCGAACTGGCCGGCGGTCATCAGGTAGGCCCGCCCGGCGACCTCGCCGGGCGCGGCCGGGTCGTAGAAGGCGACGCCACCCGTCCAGATCCGCGACTCGCCGGAGAAGTACATGGCGCCGGGGAGCATGACCGGGGCGGCGCGGCGCGGCGGGCGCTGATCGCGGCAGCCCGGATGATGATGGGTACTCCCCGGCGGGCAGCCGCCGGCCAGGTAGTACGTGAGGCGGGCCAGCCGCATGTTCGAGCCATAGCTGGCATACCAGACCAGCTCCGGCCGGGTCGAGGCCGCCGGGCTTGCCGGGGCACCACCTGCGGCCTGCCGGGGCACGCTGAGGGCGTCAAGCATCGGCCCAGTATGCGGTGGGCCGCGTCCCCGTTTCACCTGTTTTCGAAACGCGATTTGGGCATGCCGTCACCTTCTGGCCACCCACCGGACGGAGAATCACCGTCAGTGATGAGCCATGCCGTCGAGGTAGGGTGACGCCGCTGGCCGTATCGCTCCAGGTGGCGGACGGCGAGGGCGGGCCAGCTCGGAGGAGGTGCGTGGCGGATGTGCCGGCTGTTCGGACTCACCAGTGCCCCGCGCACCACGCAGGCCACGTTCTGGCTACTGGACGCGCCGGACAGCCTCGACGTGCAGAGCTATCGCAATCCGGACGGCACCGGTCTCGGGTATTTCGACGCCGACGGCCGCGCTGAGCTGTTCCGGGAACCGATCGCCGCGTGGGAGGACCGCCGGTTCGCCGCCGAGGCCCGCACGGCGTCGTCGCGGACGTTTCTCGCCCACGTCCGCCATGCCTCCACCGGCGAGGTCTCGCCGCGCAACACCCATCCGTTCCTGCACGACGGCCGGCTGTTCGCCCACAACGGGGTCCTCGAGGGCCTGGACGCGCTGGAGCGCCATCTCGGCGACGCGATGTCCCAGGTCGCGGGCGACACGGACTCCGAGCGGCTGTTCGCCCTGGTCTCCCGGGAGATCGACGCTGCCGGCGGCGACATCGGGCGGGGCATCACCGCAGCGACCCGCTGGGTGGCGGCGAACCTGCCGATCTACAGCATCAACCTGCTGCTCATCACCCCGACGGACCTGTGGGCGCTGCGCTACCCGGAGATCAACGAGCTGCATCTGCTGCGCCGGCCCGCCGGCGGGCGCCACGGCGGGCGCCCGCTGCACCACAGCGACGCCGCCGGCGCGACCCGCGTGCACGTCCCGGCTCTGGCCGCGGCACCCGCGGTCGTCGTCGCCAGCGAGCCGATGGACGAGCATCCCGACTGGCGGCCGTTGGCGTCCGGCGAGCTGATCCACGTTGCGCCGGGCGGCACGGTGCGCTCCGTCCTAGCTCTGCCCGACCCGCCGGCCCATCCCCTCACCCTGGCCGACCTGCGCCCGCAGGCCGCCGCCTCCCAGCACGCCGGGCCGGAAGCGGCGGAGAACCGGGCGCCGTAAGGCAGCGGCGCTGGAGCGTCTTTCCCGGTCTCGCTCTCGTGGTAATGGTCGCCACAGAGCAGGGTCAGACCGCGAACCGCGGTGCACTTTCGTCGGCCGGGCCGCACCGAAATCGACGCCGTCAGGACTATCGCGGTTATGGTTGCCGGAAGATGGGAGCGTAGCGCGCACCGCGGTGCACTACCGCGTCGCGACGGCCAGAAACGCACAACGTCCCGCCGGCGGCGGTGAGAGCTAGTTTTCGCCGCGTTAACGCCCACGAACGGCCCGGATCACAGGCCACCGACACCATGGTCCACGGAGTCGGACCAGATCGGATCCGGGTGAAAGAGGTGTCGGTGATGTGGGCGGATTCCGGTGGTCGACTGGTCGTCGTCGGCAATGGCATGGTTGGCCAGCGGTTCGTCGAGGCGCTGGCCGAACGCGACACCGAGCGCCGCTGGACGGTCACCGTGCTCGGCGAGGAACCGCGCCGCGCCTACGACCGGGTGGCGCTGTCGTCCTACTTCGACGGCGTCGACGCGGCCGAACTGGACCTCGTCGCGGACGGCTGTTACGACGGCCGTGACTACGTCCTGCATCTCGACGAGGCCGTCGGCGCCATCGACCGCGAAGCCCGCACGGTGACCACGAGCCGCGGGCGGAGCCTCGCCTACGACGCGCTCGTGCTGGCGACGGGCTCCGCGCCGTTCGTCCCGCCGGTGCCCGGCGCCGACCTGCCCGGCTGCTTCGTCTACCGGACCCTCGAGCACCTGGACCCCATCCGCGCCCCGGCGCGGCGGGCGACGGCCCGACCCGAGCC
>NZ_JALKFU020000316.1 GCF_023242965.2 Frankia sp. AgKG'84/4 | reverse complement strand
CGATATATCGAGCTGAACGCCCCTGGCTCAGCTCTCGCGAGATTGCCTCGCGATCCTCCACCGTCAACCGCTCCCGCAGAACCATCCACCATCCAGCCCCCAACCCCCGTCACGATCATCCTATCGGGGCGTCGCTACGACCGTTTGAAGCCGCCATGTCCGTGTCCGCGGCCCATTCTCCTCGCCGGGATGGCCGGCGGTGTCGGACTCCGAGCGAGGAGGCCGGTGTGCCACGTCAGTTACCGCAGCCCAGCCGCGACTCGACCGATCTGGTCACGATCCTTGCCGCACTGGCCGACCCAGTCCGTCTGACGCTGATGCGACAGATGTACCTCCGCACCGGCGCCACCGACTGCGCCGCCCTCGCCTCCGAGGTCGATGTCACCCCTCCGACAATCTCCCACCACTACCGTGTGCTCCGGGAGGCGGGCCTGACCCTGACAATGCTGGAGGGCCGCCGCCGCAGCGTTGCCATCCGGCACGACGACATCGAGGCCTGCTTTCCCGGCCTTCTCGCCGCCGTCCTGTCACCGCGGAGTCCCAGCCCCGAGCCCCCATGACGGGCGGCGGCGCCTGAGTGCGCGCCCCTCTGGGGCCTGTAAAAGTAACGGCTCTGTCTCACTTTCGGTGGTGACGGAGCGTGGTCTTCGGTGAGGCCTGACGCTGGAAGTGGGCGTGTCCAGGTGGTGGGTGTCGGCACGATGTGTCATGTGTGGAGCGGATCGTCTGGTCAAGCTGGCGTTTTCGGGTCTGTCGCCGCTGGTCGTCGAGGATGTGACGGACGACGGCGAGCTGGTCCGGGTGCGGGCGCGGACGCCTGACGGGCCGGCGGGCTGTCCTGGTTGTGGGGCGGCGACGTCGCGGGTGCATGGTTATCACGAGCGGACGCTGGCGGATGTCGCGATCGATGCCCGCCGGGTGCTGGTGGTCGTGCGGTTCCGCCGGCTGGTCTGCCCGACGGGTGGCTGTCGGCAGACCTTTCGTGAGCAGCTGCCTGGGGTGCTGGAGCGCTACCAGCGGCGCACGGCGAGGCTGGCCGCGCAGGTCGGCGCCGTCGTGCGGGAGTTAGCCGGCAGGGCCAGTGCCCGGGTCCTGTCTGTGCTGGCGATCGGGCTGTCGCGGCACAGTGCGCTGCGCTGCCTGCTGCGTCTGCCGCTCCCACCGTTGCAGGTGCCGCGGGTCCTCGGGGTCGATGACTTCGCGCTGCGTCGCCGACGGTCCTACGCCACGATCCTGATCGACGCCGAGACCCGGCGCCGTGTCGATGTCCTGCCGGGCCGCGGCGCTGACGCTTTGGAGGCATGGCTACGGGCCCATCCCGGCGTCGAGGTGGTCTGCCGGGACGGCTCCGCCGCCTACGCCGAAGCGGTCCGCCGTGTCCTGCCCGACGCGGTCCAGGTCAGCGACCGCTGGCACCTCTGGCACGGTCTCGCGGCGGCCGTGCACACCGAGGTCGCCGCGCACAGCGGCTGCTGGGCCAAAGCCGGCCCGCCACCGAACGACGGCCCCCGCGCCCAGACGACACGGGAACGCTGGGCGCAGGTCCACGACCTGCGTGACCAGGGTGTCGGACTACTCGACTGCGCACGGCGGCTCAACCTGAGCCTGAACACGGTCAAACGCTACGCGCGGGCCAGCGAACCCGAGCGGCTCGTGCGGGCACCGGCCTACCGACCGACTCTGGTCGATCCCTACCGCGACTATCTGAAACGCCGCCGCGCCGACGAGCCCGCCGCCCCCGTGCTGCGGCTGTTCCACGAGATCAAAGAGCAAGGATATGACGGTAGCTTCAACCTGTTCGTCCGCTACATCAACCAGGGCCGCGTCGACGCCGACCGGCCTGCGATCTCACCACGACGCGTCACCCGGCTCCTGCTCACCCGACCCGACCGGCTCACCGACAGCCAACATGACCGGCTCGGCGACCTCACCACCGCCTGCCCGGAAATGATCGATCTCGCTGGACTCGTGCGCGGCTTCGCGCAGCTTCTCCACCCCGCGGACGGCAACGCCCACCGACTCGACGAGTGGATCACCACAGCCCGTGCCGCCGACCTGCCCCACCTGCACGCCTTCACCCGCGGCCTCGATCTCGACCGCGCAGCCGCCAACGCAGCCCTCACCCTTCCTCACCACAACGGCGGAACCGAAGGCGTGAACACCAAAACCAAACGGATCATGCGTCAGATGCACGGCCGAGCCGGATTCCCCCTCCTCCGCCACCGCATCCTCCTCAACTAACCCTCCGTCACCACCGAAAGTGAGACAGAGCCGTCGTCATGACACGCCCAGTGGTCGGCGCCTACCACTGAGATGACTCCAGTAGAAATACCGCATGCCGAGAACCGCAAGAGAAACTGACGTACAACCAGCAGCAGGCCGCTTGTGAATCCCTCGTGAGCGAGCATACCGCCCACGTCTAGATAGACGACGTCTGTGCGACGGACGACGTCGTCCACCTGTTCAAGGCATTCTTCGACGCTCCTCATTGCACTCCCGCAGTGATAGTCAATACGGGTCGATTACGCGACGACGCGGCGCTTTACCGTACTCGAACTCGCACAGCCTGGCGCCTGCCCCGCTGCACGATCATTCCGTCGACCCGTTCCGGAGCTACCGTGTACTCCCCTGCCCTAAGGGGTTCTCCGTCAGGGCTGCGGCAAAGTTGCTGGTTAGCAATTCAGGTTCGTGATCGTGGTGAGTGGTCGGTCGCAGGGTGCCGGCAAGTTTGCTGAGTAGCTGTCCATAGGTCGTGGTGAGGGTTTCTCGTGGAGACGGGGTGTGTGGGCGGGTGGGGCTGGGGCCCTGAACGAGGACGGGCATGACCCTCGGCTGATCATGGAGGTTCTCACGCCATCCTGATCGCCCTGAGGTGTCATGCCCGCCGAACGATTATCTCCGTCTGCCCCTGTCCTGGATCAGCTGGCCTTGGCCGTCACGGAGCGTGCGCCACGGTCGGCGTCGCCGGCGGGTTTGCTGGCGGTATTCGCCCAGGTCACCGACCCCCGGAAACGCCGCGGGCGCCGGCACCGACTACCGGTCCTTCTCACGCTGGCGACGTGCGCGGTGCTGGCAGGGGCCCGGTCGTTCACCGCGATCGCCGAATGGGCCGCGGACGCCGGCGAGACCGTCTGGTCGGCGCTGGGGATCGTGCGGGTCCCGGACGCCTCGACGTTCCGCCGGGTCTTCACCCACCTCGACGCCGACGCGTTGGACACCGCCCTCGGAGCGTGGGCCGCCACCGCGACCACACCGGCTCCGGGGCAGCGGCGGCGGATCGCGGTCGATGGGAAGACCCTGCGCGGCTCACGAGCCGGCGACACCCCCGGCCGGCATCTCCTCACTGCGTTCGACCAGCAGCACCACGTCGTGCTCGCCCAGCGCGCCGTCGACGCGAAAACCAACGAGATCGGCGAGCTGAAAACCCTGCTCAGCGCGGTCGAGCTGGCCGGTGCGGTGGTGACCGCGGACGCGTTACACACCCAACGCGACACCGCCGCCTGGCTTGTCGACCGCGGCGCCCACTACGTCCTGGTCGCGAAAGCGAACCAGCCCGGCCTGTCTGCCCAGCTCGCTGCCCTGCCCTGGACGAAGGTCCGTACCCGGGCTCGCTCCCACGACCGGGGACACGGCCGCGTCGAGACCCGGGTCCTGAAAACCACCGAGGTCCGCGCCGGCATCGGTTTCCCTCACGCCGTCCAGGCCATCCAGATCATCCGCCGCCGGGCAGTCGCCGGCCGGCCAGCTGACACGCAGACCGTGTATGCGATCACCAGCCTGCCGACCCACCAGGCCAGCCCCGCCCTACTCGCCGACCTCGCCCGCGACCACTGGTCCGTGGAGAACCGGCTGCACTGGGTGCGCGACGTCACCTACGACGAGGACCGCCACCGCGCCCGCACCGGAAACGCACCCCAGATCATGGCCAGCCTCCGCAACCTCGCGCTCGCCATCCTGCGCCTGACCGGCACCACCAACATCGCCCAAGCGCTACGCCACCACGCCCGCCGACCCGACCGACCACTCACCACGATCACGAACCTGAATTGCTAACCAGCAACTTTGCCGCAGCCCTGGGCTGGTGCCCGACCCGGGCCGGAAATTGTTGCTGTGGTTGGGCTGGCGGTCGGCAAAAACACGCCCCGCGGGCCGCTCGCGAGCAGCCAGGGTGAAGGCAAAGCGGCGCCGGTGGCTGGAACGCCAAGCCGGTTCGGCCCGTCGAGGTGAGGCGTGCGCATTTGCCGCGGATATGGAAGTTGCGTTGAGCCAAAGGCGAGGGCTTGAGCTGCGGCGAGGATGGTGTGATCGTCGGCTGGGATCCAGCTGGACGTGCCTTCAAGGCTCGCGGCGACGGGGATGGTTCTGGCGGCCAGTCACCGAAAAACGCGCGTGATTGGGCCACTCCGCCCTGGCCGCACTGCCTTGATCGCGACCAGGACTCTTAGTGTGGCGAGAATCACATCAACTACTGTGCGTCACGATTGGCTTGGCGGGCTCGAGTGAGTCGTGAGCCTTCTCGGTCGGTCAAAGTAGGGGGATTGTAGGGGGTCGCATGATCGAAGTGTGGCTAAAGGATCATAAAGTCGCTGGGGCGCAAGGGATGTGGTGGGGCGGGTGGGGCTCGAACCCACGACCGACGGATTATGAGATCTTCGGTGACTCGTCCGCTGGCGTCCGTGAACGTCCGCCAGTGCTGGTCACGGGCTCGACTTCGTCCATCGAGTCCCGTGGCCGTCTCCCGCCGTCCGCGAACTTGGCTGCCATTCTGGCTGCCAGAGCCACCCCACTAACAACCTTCTGATCCGTAGTTCGATCTGGATCTTCCGGGGACGTCCACGGAGGTCCAGGGAATCCGCCCACCTCTGCCGGCGCGTCCACCAGAGTCCGCAGACATCCACCGACGTCCGGCGGCTCGGCTGTCAACTTGGCTGTCAGGTCACCCCAGCACTGAGGTGACCGACGATCTTCGTTGGCAAGCCGACCCGTACCGCAGGCGCGCCAGCGCCGAGGAACGGAAGCGGCGCGGCAGCATCATCCGAACGGCTATGTCGGAAAGAGCCTTGTTATCGCACGAAGGCGCGGCCCCTCGGCGACCTCTGTAGAGGACAGTTGTCGCGTATATGCAATATCGTTCACGAACGACACGTCGCTTTGGCGCGGTATGGTAATTCGAATCACAGAGTGGCGCTGAAAGAGAACCGCGTCAATCTGCGATAGTAGTTGTGTTTTTAGTGGCTCTGTCAGTCCACTAGCCTTGAAATATCCGGCAATCTTTCCGACGTAGTCTTCAACCGAGATGCCCAGTATAGCGGCCTCGCGGTCGATCCCCACGACGTGCCTGTCGCCGACCTCGCTCGGTTCGATCCCGTCGAGCGCTCGTACGCGCTCGGCATGCCGGGGCTTATCGGTCACGCCAATGAAAATATATCCAGTACTATCGGGGCCAAGGTTGGATATTCCACACGCAGTTTCCACTAGTTTGTCGCCAATGTTGGGCTCGACGGGTCGCTGTCCGTCGAGGCGCAGAATTCCCTGCTTGAATTCGTAGCGCGGGGTTTCAATGCGCGAACGCAGGATCGAGTTGCGCAGATCAAGCGCTAGCGATGGGCCGTGGCGGAGGACAGGCGGCTCTTTCCTGACGAACTGTTTTTGAATCAGGCCTGTGACGATTGCAATATTTTTCACGCGGTCGTCGGTCGTCGTGAAATGGTGGGGGCTGGTCAGTCGGGGCCCGACGTTTGCCAGGGCGGCGATTATTTTTGCATCGTCGGCAGGAGATTTCTCTTCGTCGACGATTAGGTAAAAGAAAGCCATAAAAATGGCATAGAAAGCACCCTTGATGGGGTTACCGCTGCCTGGCCGAACGAGGTTCCGGAGACCATTTGGATTGGCCGTATTTGTCGAAGCAATTGCAATCAATATAGAAAATACGGACTTAAAGTTCAACTCAAGCTGGCCGGTCCCGTATGCTGCAAGTCTTGTACTGATGGGCGACCTCAACCCGTCAGTGCATCAACCGCTTTGCGATAGTAGCAGGCGGTTGAGCCTTTCAGCGGGTGTATCC
>NZ_JALKFU020000315.1 GCF_023242965.2 Frankia sp. AgKG'84/4 | reverse complement strand
GGGCGGCGCCGGTACGGCCGCCGACCGGCTCCGCTCGGCCGTCGCCAGCCGGCGCCGTGGTGGCGACGAACCTGCCGGGGACGCGGATCCGAGCGACCGCGGGGCACGGGACCAGGCCGCCGTGGAGCCGCGTGACCGCCAACCGGTCGGTACGGGCTCCCGACCGACCGACCACTAGGCAGCAGCCAAGCGATCTTGCTACCGGCGGGTCGCTGTGAAGGAGCCAGCGTCCGATATCGCCCTCAAGGGCGACCGGGCGCACAGACCTGGGCCCAACGGCTCACCCGCGACGCGCGGTGACAGCCAGCGGGCCGGGAACCGAACGCCGGTAGGTCGGCCGCGGTCAGGAGGTCCGGCTGCGGTCAGGGACGATCTTCCCAGCGCCGTCGCCAGCGCTCCTCGACCCGCTCCATGAACGGCGCCTTCGCGCGGGGACGGGTTTTGCCCCGGCCGCGGCCACCCGGGCGGCCGGCCGTCTCCCGGCCACTGATCCGGCGCAGGTCCGCGGCACCCCGCAACGCCGCGAACAGCATCATCAGGAAGCCAAGGATGCCCAGGATGACGGTGAGGGGCACCTGGTTGAGCACCACACCGACCACCAGGACCACGAGGCCGAGCAGAAAGACGCCAGCGCTGCGGCGCACCCGGCGCAGCAGGTAGGTACGAGGGTCCGTCGACCGCACAGCACTGGCGAACTTCGGATCATCCTCGACGAGAGCGCGCTCGATCTGCTCCAGAAGGCGCTGCTCGTTCTCCGAGAGCGGCATCGACGCTCCTCTCACGACCGCAGGCCCGCGAGGACGGGCCTGACAACCAAGAATAGGCGTGCGCGGGCGAGCGCGGTAGGCAACCCGTCATGCCGGGGTTAACCGCGCCATTCCCCTCACCTCTTCCGGTTCCCACGCCGCACCTGTTCATGCCCTCCCGCCCCCGTTCCCACCCGGGCTGGGCGGCCCACCCTGCTCACGCCAGCCATCCGATTCGTCCCGTTCGCCGGAGCCCCCGTCTCCGCCGGAGTCCCGCCGCCCACCGGCGGCGCGGCGGCCACCCGAGCCGCGCTGGTCGATCAGCGACGCCGGGCCTACCGCGGCGGCACCGAAGCGTGCCCGCGCACGGTCGGCGACCCGCTCGAGTTCCGCCCAGCCCTCGGGCCGATCGCCGAGCAGCAGCTGCCGGGGTCCGACGTCGGCGAGGCTGCCGGCGCGCACGCCCAGCAGGCGCACCGCCATGTCCGCCACGCCCGGTGGCGGCCCACCGCCGGGCGCCCGGTGGCGACCCAGCAGGCCGAGGTCGGTTACCAGGTCGACGGAGGTCGCGTAGATCGTCTGGGAGACATCGGTGGCATCGCGCAGGGTCCGGGATCGGGTGATGGTCTGGAAGTCGGCGAAGCGCACCTTCACCGAGATCGTCCGGGCGGTCCGCCGGCGTTGGCGTAGCTGGGCGGCTACCCGGCCGGACAGGCTCAGCAGTTCCCGGGCGAGCACCGCCGGGTCGCTGACGTCCCTGGCGAAGGTGCGCTCGGCGCCGATGGTGACGTCCGTCCCGGCGGGGTCCACCCGCCGTTCGTCGATCCCCCAGGCAAGCCGGTGCAGGTGCGCGCCGGCCGAGGCGCCGAGGGCGCGGCGCAGCGCGTCGACCGGGGTGTCCGCGATGTCCCCGATCGTGCGCATTCCCAACCGGGTCAGTACCGCCTCGGCGCGGGGGCCGACCCCCCACAGGGCGCCCGTCGGCAGCGGACGAAGGTAAGAGAGCACCTGGTCGGGGGGCACGACCGCCAGCCCGTCCGGCTTGCAGCGGGTGGAGGCGATCTTCGCGACGAACATCGAGGGGGCCACGCCGACCGAGCAGGTGAGGTCCTGCTCGGCGGCGACGCGGTGCCGGATCGCCGCCGCGATCCGCGGCGGCGATCCGAACAGGGCCCGGGCCCCGGCGACGTCGAGAAACGCCTCGTCCACCGACAGCGGCGCCACCAGCGGGGTGAAGTCCCGGAAGATCTTCATGATCTCCACCGAGGCCGCCCGGTAGGCCGCGTGGTCCGGCGGGACGACGACGGCGGCCGGGCACCTCCGCCGGGCCTGACCCATCGGCATCGCGCTGCGGACCCCGAAGGCCCGGGCCTCGTAGGTCGCCGACAGCACGACTCCGCGCTCGCCTCCGGCCACGATCATCGGCCGGCCGCGCAGCTCCGGCCGCCGCCGCAGCTCCACCGAGGCGAAGAACGCGTCCATGTCGACATGCAGAATCGCCGCGCTTTCAGCGGCCATCGACGCCCGCCCTGCCGAGCCGCCGCGGGCGCGTCCCGCGGGTCAGCGGCCCACTACGAGACCAATGGCGAGGCCGACGGCCAGCCCGCCGGCCGTGAGTCTCAGGATCCGCCGCAGCAGGGCGTTGCGGCTGGCCGCGGCGAACGGCGTGGGCCGCCGGTGGACGCCGGGGCGGTGGGTCCCGGAAGCACGCGGAGACATCGATGATCACCTGCTTCGTCACCTACAGCACCTCAAGAGATAACCGATAGTGAACGACCATCACGCTGCGTGCAACAGCATGGGGTGAGATCATCGGAAGTCCCGGGATCGCTGGTGGACGGCAACCGGCAGCGCCCACATCCGCTCGGCGATCACGTTGGTCGCGCCCTCGGCCCGTTCGAGGCGCCCTCGGATGACGAGGGCGGTCGCCGTCCTGGCAACCACCCGGTGGCGGGCCCAGAGTCCCGGCGAGCAGATCACGTTCACCAGACCCGTCTCGTCCTCCAGGTTGACGAAGGTGACGCCGCCCGCGGTCGCTGGACGCTGACGATGGGTGACGATCCCGGCGACCAGCACCCGGCGTCCCGTGTCGGCGGCGGAGAGCCCGGCGGCGGTCGTCACCCCCCGCTCGCGCAGCCGTTCCCGCAGGAAACGGGTCGGATACCCGTCGGGGGTGATCCCGGTCGCCCAGAGGTCAGCCACCGACTCCTCGACCTCGGTCATCCCGGGCAGGTGCGGGGCGACCGCGGTGATATCCGCACCGAAGACCATCCCGTCGAGGCGGTCCGGGCGAGCCTGGGCGACCGCGCCCGCCGCCCACAGCGCCTCCCGCCGGGCCAGCCCGAAGCAGCCGAACGCCCCGGCGGTGGCCAAGGCCTCGACCTGGTCGACGGACAGGCCGACCCGGCGGACAAGGTCGGCCATGTCGGTGAAGGGAGCCCCGGCCGTCCGCGCGTCGACGATGCGGCGGGCGAGGTCCTCCCCCACGCGGCGGACCCCGGCCAGCCCGAGCCGGACCCGCGGGTGCGAAGCGCCGCCCGCGACCAGACTGGCCGGGGCCGCGGAGGCGTTGACGTCCGGGCGCAGCACCTCGACCCCGTGCCGGCGGGCGTCGGCCACGAGGCTCTGCGGCGAGTAGAACCCCATCGGCTGCGCGTTGAGCAGCGCGGCGCAGAACACCGCCGGGTAGTAGAGCTTGATCCACGAACTGGCGTACACCAGGAACGCGAAGCTCACCGAGTGGCTCTCGGGGAACCCGAAGTTCGCGAAGGCGGACAGCTTCGCGAACAGGTCGTCGGCCAGTTCGCCGGTGATGCCGCTGGTCGCCATCCCGGCGTAGAGCCGTTCCCGCAGCCGCTCGATGCGTTCCGCGGACCGCTTGGAGCCCATCGCCCGGCGCAGCTCGTCCGCCTCGGCCGCGGAGAACCCGGCGATGTCGATCGCCATCTGCATGAGCTGCTCCTGGAACAGCGGGATGCCCAGGGTCTTCGCCAGTGACCGGCGCAGCAGCGGATGCGGGTAGGTCACCTCCTCCACCCCGTTGCGGCGGCGGATGTAGGGGTGGACCGAACCGCCCTGGATGGGGCCGGGCCGGATCAGCGCGACCTCGATCACCAGGTCGTAGAAGCGCCGGGGCCGCAGCCGGGGCAGCGTGGCCATCTGCGCGCGGCTCTCCACCTGGAACACGCCGATGGAGTCGGCCGCGCAGAGCATGTCGTAGACGGCGGGGTCCTCCGGGGGGATCAGCGACAGGTCGAGATCGTGACCGTGGTGCTCACGGACAAGGTCGAACGCCTTGTTCAGCATCGCGAGCATGCCGAGCCCGAGCAGGTCGAACTTCACCAGGCCGGCGGACGCACAGTCGTCCTTGTCCCACTGGATCACCGTCCGCCCGGGCATGCGGGCCCATTCCACCGGGACCACCTCCCCCACCGGCCGGTCGCAGATCACCATGCCGCCGGAATGGATGCCCAGGTGCCGGGGGAAGCCCAGCAGCTGCTCGGACAGCTGGGTTACCGCGGGTGGGATGTCGTGCTCCGCGCCGCTCGCGGCGGCGCCCGGCAGCGACCACCGGTCAAGCTGGCGGGACCAGGCATCCTGCTGGCCCGGGGAGAAGCCGAGCGCCCTGGCGACGTCGCGGACCGCCGACCGGGGCCGGTAGGTGATCACGTTGGCCACCTGGGCGGCCCGGTCCCGCCCGTAGCGCCGATAGACGTACTGGATCACTTCCTCGCGACGCCCGGACTCGATGTCGAGGTCGATGTCGGGCGGCCCGTCCCGCTCCGGCGCGAGAAAACGCTCGAACAGCAGACCGAAGGAGACCGCGTCGACCCCGGTGATGCCCAGGGCGTAGCAGACGGCCGAGTTCGCCGCGGATCCCCGTCCCTGGCAGAGGATCCGGTGCCGGCGACAGAATTCGACGATGTCGTGAACGATGAGGAAGTAGCCGGGGAAGCCGAGCTGCTCGATCATCGCCAGCTCGTGGGCGAGCTGGTCGTAGGCGCCGGCGACCCGTTCCCGCCCGGTCGGACCGTACCGACGCGCCGCTCCCTGCATGGTGAGCAGCCGCAGCCAGCTCGTCTCGGTGTGCCCCGGCGGGACGGGGAAGTCGGGCAGCCTCGGCGCGACCAGGCGCAGGTCGAAGGAGCACCGCGCGCCGATCCTCGCGGCCTGCTCCACCGCGCCGGGATAGCGGGTGAACCGGGACGTCATCTCCGCCCCGGAACGCAGGTGGGCGGTGCCCGCGGCCGGCAGCCACCCGTCCATCTCCTCCAGGCCGCGCCGCGCCCGCACCGCGGCCATCGCCGCCGCGAGCCGGGCGGCACCGGGCGCGGCGTAATGGACGTTGCCGGTCGCCACCAGTGGCAGCCCGGCGGCGCGGGCCAACTCGGCGAGGGCGTCGTTGCGGGCCGCGTCCAGCGGATGCGAATGATCGGTGATCTCCACCGCCACGTTGTCGGGCCCGAACAGCTCCGCCAGGCCCGCCAGGGCGGCCCCGGCGGCCGCCGTGCCGTCGCGGGCGAGGGCCCGGGGAACCGTGCCCTTGCGGCATCCGGTGAGCACCTGCCAGTGCCCCCCGGCCGCCCGCGCGCAGGACTCCAGGTCGGCCACCAGCCGCCCCTTCTCCCCGCCGGCCAGGTGGGCGTCGGACAACAGCCGCGACAGCCGCCGGTAGCCCTCGGGATCACGGGCGAGGACGAGCAGATGCTCGCCGCCCGGATCAGTCTCGCCCGCGCGGGCGCCCGGTGCGCCGAGGGAGATCTCCGCGCCGAACACCGTCCGCAGCCCCACCTCACGGGCGGCCTCCGCGAACCGGACGATGCCGTAGAGCCCGTCGTGATCGGTGAGGGCGAGAGCCGACAGCCCCAGGCGCACCGCCTCCTCCACGAGGTCCTCCGGCTGGCTGGCGCCGTCCAGGAAACTGAACGCGGAATGGCAGTGCAGCTCCGCGTAGGGCACCGTCTCGCCCGGCACCGGGCGTGGCAGCGCCGGTGGGCGGTAGGGAGCACGTCGGCGCGACCAGGCGGGGCCGTCCCCACCGTCGCCGACAGGGGCCGGTGGGCCCACCGGCCCCCGCGGCGTCACCGGATCAGTCATAGGACGCCTCCACCCACCAGCGCCCGCTCGCGACCGCGAGCAGATACGCCTGTCCCTCCTCGACGCCGAGCTGGAAACGGGCGCGGCGCCGGGCGTCGGCCTCCCACCAGCGTTCGTCGACCGGCCACGGCCCCGTCCAGCCGGTCACCGCCATCGGCGCGCCCGGACCGATCGCCAGCCGCACGGGCGGCGCCGTGAGCGCGCACCGGGCGCTGACCCCCACCGGCTCCCCC
>NZ_JALKFU020000314.1 GCF_023242965.2 Frankia sp. AgKG'84/4 | reverse complement strand
GGTCATGCTGTTGGACCAGTTCCTCAACCGGATGGCCAAGGGCGATGTGGTCGTCACCGTGAACGAGGCCCGGCGCCGCCGGGGACGCCAGCGCCCCCACCCCGCCGAGCCGGGTCGCGGAGTACTCCCAGCCGTGTGGGCCGGCGAAGTCCACCACCTTGCGGGCCGCGAGGTTCGTCGTCAGCCGGGCCGTCGCCTCGTCGTCGACCGCCTTCCAGGCGGCGTCCGTCAGCGGGGCGTGGCCGCGCAGAAGATGATTCATTCTCCAAAACCTTTCAGGCTGCCGATTCCCAGGGAGCCGTCGCCGGGTCCCGCCGCCTGCGCCTGCTGCGGCGCCTGGTCCCCTGCCCCGCTGTGGCCCTCGATCGCGTTCTCCTCGACCTCGGTCACCGGGCCGGAGGTGAACAGGTACGTCCGCAGCTGCGTGTCCAGGACGGGATCGTGGCGGCGCAGCCACTCCAGCGTCATGGCCGCGTGTTCCTTCTCCTCGTCCCGGTTGTGCGCCAGCACCTGCGCCAGCTCCGGGTCGGTCGCGGCCTCGACCCGCTGGTCGTACCAGTCGACCGCCTCGAACTCCTCCATCAGCGAGACGATCGCCCGGTGGCGGTCGACCGTTCTCGCCGAGAGTGTGTCGGGCTGTTCGTGCAGCCCCATGCTTGAGTCGCCCATGGCGTCTGCCTACCACGTCCCGAGGCCGGTCACGCCGGTACGCGTGGACCGATCCCTCGAGCGGCGCCCGGGTGCTCAGGCAGGCGGCGCCAGGGTGATCTCGATGCGCCGGTTGGCGGCCCGCCCCCGCGCCGTGCGGTTGTCTCCGGCCGGCTCCGCGGAGCCGAAACCGGCGGCCCGGACGCGGGCGGCCGGCACCCCCTGCCGGAGGAGGTAGCCGGCGACCGCCTGGGCCCGGCTCAGCGACAGTGCCTGGTTGACGCGGGCGGGCCCCGTGGTGTCGGTGTAGCCGCCGACGAGGACGGTGACGTTCCCGCCGCGCAGCACCGCGACGGAATGGGCGAGCTGGGCGACGACCGCGAGGTCGTGGGAGATGAACAGGTAGCCGATGCCGAGGTCGTTCTGCAGACGCAGCAGCAGGGCGAGGATCTGGTCCTGGACGGAGACGTCGAGCGCGGACACCGGCTCGTCGAGGAAGACGAGTTCGGGGGCCAGCGCCAGGGCGCGGGCGATCGCGACCCGCTGGCGCTGACCGCCGGAGAGCTCGGTGGGGCGCCGGGTGGCGTAGGCGGCGGGCAGGGCGACCTGGTCGAGTAGTTCGCGGACCCGGGCGGCCCGGCTGGCCCGGTCGCCGATCCGGTAGGAGACCAGAGGTTCGGCGATGCTCCGCGCGACGCTGAAGCGCGGGTCGAGTGACGAGTACGGGTTCTGGTGCACCAGCTGGAAGCGCCGCCGCAGGGGGCGCAGCGTCGACCAGCCGGCGCCGGTGATGTCGGTGCCGTCGAGGAGCACCCGGCCCCGGGTGGGTTGTTCCAGGCCCATCGCGATGCGCAGTGCCGTGGTCTTGCCCGAGCCGGACTCGCCGACGAGGCCGAGGGTCTGTCCGGCCCGTACGGTCAGGCTGACGTCGTCGAGGGCCCGCAGCGTCCGCTCGGCGCCGCCGCGGGGCAGGCGGAAGTCCTTGCCGATGCCGTCGAGGCGCAGCACCTCCGGCGCGGGCGGCGCCTCGGCGCGGGCGGGCACGACCCGCCCGGCGTGCGACAGCGCGGGTGCGACGTCGAGGAGATGTCTGGTGTAGGCCTCGCGGGGACGCAGCAGGATGTCCGCTGGCGCGCCCTGTTCGACGACGCGCCCGCGGCGCATGACGATGACGCGGTCGGCCCGGTCGGCGGCGATACCCAGATCATGGGTGATGATCAGCAGGGCGGTGCCGGAGTCGGCGACGAGTCCGGCGAGGTGGTCGAGGATGCGCCGCTGGACGGTGACGTCCAGGGCGCTGGTCGGCTCGTCGGCGACGATGAGCCGGGGTCGCCCGGCGATCGCGATGGCGATGAGCACCCGCTGGCGCAGCCCGCCGGACAGTTCGTGCGGGTACTGCCGGGCCCGCAGCGCCGCCTCGTCGACCCCGGCGCGCTCCAGGGCCTCGAGCGCCTGCACGGGGGCGAGGCGACGGTCGACGCCGCGGCGGCGCACCGCCTCGGCGACCTGGGGGCCGATGCGCATCGTCGGGTTGAGGCCGACCATCGGGTCCTGCGGGACGAGGCCGACGACGGTGCCGCGCAGGGCCCGCCAGACCCGCTCGGGGGCGCCGGTGACCTCGGTGCCGGCGATCTCGATACGGCCCGCGGTGACGACGCCGCCAGCGGGCAGCAGGCCGAGGATCGCGCTCGCCGTCGTCGTCTTGCCGGAGCCGGACTCCCCGACGACGGCGACGGTCTCGCCGGGGGTGACGGCGAGGTCGACGCCCTCGACCGCGGGCCGCAGCTGCCCGCCCTGGCGGTAGGCGACGCTCAGGCCGGCGAGCGCCACGACCGGCGGCGAGGTCGATGTCGTCGGGCCGGGTGTCCCGGCGTCCGCCGCGGCCGCGGTAGGGGGTGTGCTCACCGTTGCACCTCCTCAAGGGATCGGGCGATGTGGTTGAGACTGAACACGACCAGGCCGACGAACAGGCCGGGCAGCAGTGCCAGCCACGGGCTGGTGATCAGGTAGTTGCGGCCCGCGGAGATCAGGGTGCCCCATTCGGCGGCGGGCGGCGGGGTGCCGAACCCGAGGAAGCTCAGGCTGGAGATGAGCAGCACCGCGGCGCCGAAGTCGAGCACGGCGAGCACGCCGACCGGCCCCCACGAGTTCGGTAGGACGTGGCGCAGCAGGACCCGGCCCCAGGACGCGCCGCCGGTGCGGGCGGCCTCGACGTAGGCCTGCGAGCGCACCCGCAGCACCTCGGCCCTGGTGGTGCGGGCGAAGCCGGGGGCGATGCCGACGGCGACGGCGATGGCCATCGGCAGCAGGCCGAACCCGAGCGCGGTGACGATCGTCATGGCCATCAGCAGGATCGGGATGGCGAGCATGACGTCGACGACGCGCATCAGCAGGCTGTCGACCCAGCCGCCGAAGAACCCGGCGAGGACGCCGATGGCGAGGCCGGCGATGACCGCGATCAGCACCGCCCCGCCCGCCGCCTTGATCGTCAGGGTGGAGCCGTGCAGGACGCGGCTGAACATGTCGCGGCCCAGCTCGTCGGTGCCGAACAGGTGCGCCGTGCTCGGCCCGCGCAGCTTCTCCGTCGGCGAGGTCTCCGATGGGGCCCGGGCGGTGAACAGCGAGGGCACCAGCGCCGAGAGGGTGACGAAGGCGACGAACAGCGCGGCGAGCACGAACCCCGGCCGGCGCGCCAGGCGCCCTGTTCGCGTTCCCGCGGCGAGACGCCGGCGCGCCACCGCGGCGCCCTCCCCCGCCGCGTCCGACCCGATGAGGCCCACCTCGGCGCTGATCACCGCCGCGGCGCAGGCGAGCGGGCTGGCGGCGACCGGGTCGGCGGCGACGGTGGTACTGGCACGGTCCCTGGTGGCCGTGGCGAAGACTGGCTTGTCGGGCATGGCGCGCCTTCCCTAGCCCGCCCCCGCCGCGCTTGCCACGCGGGGGTCGAGCAGCGAGTAGAGCAGGTCCACGAGCAGGTTCACGAGGACGAAGCCCGCCGCGGTGATCAGCACGATCGCCTGGACCACGGGAACGTCCTGGCCGAGGACGGCCTGCTGGGTGAGCTGGCCGAGGCCGTTGCGGGAGAACACCGCCTCGACGACGATCGAGTTCGTCACCGTGTAGCCGAGCATGATGCCGAGCAGGGTCAGCGCCGGCAGGCAGGCGTTGCGCAGCACGTGCCGGCGCTGCACCGTCCGCCGGGACAGGCCTTTGGCCTGCGCCGTCACGATGTAAGGCTCGCGCCAGGTGTCGTCGAAGCCGCGGGTGAGCAGCTGGGCGAGCATCGCGGCGCCGATGAGCGACATCGTCACCGCGGGTAGCACGAGGCTGCGCCAGCCGTCGCTGCCGGTGGCGGGAAGCCAGGTCAGGGAGAAGGAGAAGACCTGGATGAGCAGCAGGCCGACGAAGAACTGCGGCAGCGACACGCCCACGGCGGGTAGCCGGGCGAGAACCGTACGCGCCGGGCGCCAGCGCACGAACACGGCGAGGTAGGCCAGCCCGACGCCGCCGCCGAGCATCAACGGGAGGGCGACGGCGGTGAGTTCCAGCGTCGAGGGCAGCTTGTCGGCGATGAGCGAACCGACGGTGACGTTCTGGGTCAGTGACATCCCGAAGTCGCCGTGCAGCGCGTGCCACAGGGAGTGGACGTACTGGACGAGAACCGGGTTGTTGAGGCCGTAGCGGTCCTTGAGGTCGTGCAGGGCGGCCGGGGTGAGTTGGCTGATGTCCGCGCCGCCGGCGGAGAGCTGCAGGGTGATCGGGTCGCTGGGCAGCACGTGCAGGATGACGAAGACGACCGTGTAGGCCGCCCAGAGCACGAGGAGTGCCTGGGCGAACCTGCCGGCGAGATAACGAGTCATCGCTACTTGGACAGCCAGATGTCGTTGGCGCGCAGGAACGCCTCGGAGGTCCAGGCGAATCCGTGCACCTTCTTCGACACCCCGGCGGTCTGCAGCCGGTCGTAGAGCGGGAAGACCACGGCGTTGTCGATCAGATAATCCTGTAGTTCCCGGTAGGCCACGGCCCGCTTGTCCGGGTCGACGGTGGACTGCCCGGTGGCGAACAGCGTGCTGACCCGCGCGGCGGTCGCCGGGTCCTGGCTGTACTTCGCCGAGTACTGCTTGGACACGGCCGAGTCGATCGTGGAGCCCAGCACGCTCGGGTCGGCGCGGGTGAGGTAGGTCCCGATCAGGTCGTAGCCGCCGGCGTTGGCCTGCGGGGTGAGCTGCGCGTTGGTGAGGACCTTGATCTGCAGGTCGATGCCGACCTTCTTGAGCTGGTCCTGGATGAGCTGGTCGCCGGGGCTCGCCGCGGGGACGAGGTAGGTCAGGGAGAGCTTCTTGTCAGCCTTGTGGCGGAAGCCGTCGGCGCCGGTCGTCCAGCCGGCGCCGTCGAGCAGCTTGCCCGCGCCGGCGGGGTCGTGGGTGAGCTTGCCGCCCTCGTCGACGAAGTAGGGGGTGCTCACCGTCAGCGGGCTCTTCGCCACCGGGTAGCCATCCCAGAAGACGGTCTTGGCGTAGCTGTCGAGGTCCAGGGCCTTCTGCAGGGCCTTGCGTACCGCGGTGTCGGCGAGCGGGCGCCCGGGAGTGACGTTCGGGGTGAGGATGTCGGCGATGCCGGGCAGCGCGCGTGTCTGGATGGTGGCGCCGGAGGCCTTGATGACCTCCTGGTCGGCCGAGGAGATGGGCTGGCGCGGCCAGGCGATGTCGATGGTGCCGTTGGTCAGGCTGCCGACGCGGACGCTGTCCTCGCCGATGTAGCTGACGTCGATGCCGTCGAGGTGGGCCGCACCCTTGTTGGCGACCAGCGTGCTCGGCCAGGCGTAGCCGGGCCGGCGGGTGATCTTCACGGCCTTGCCGGCGCTGTAGCTGTCGAGGGTGAACTCGCCCGAGCCGATGACCTTCCCGGCGCAGCGGGCCTCGGGCGTCTCCTGGTAGGTCGCCGGCGAGAGGATCGCGAGCGTCGTGGTGGAGGTGGCCTGCAGGAACGCGGCGTTGGGCTGGGAGAAGTCGACCGTGACGGTGGTGGGGTCGACGACAGTGGTCGACGTGTAGCCCGCGAGGTAGGTGACGCCGAGGATGGAGCGGGCGCCGAGGTCGTGGGTGCCGTCCAGGGCGGTCTTCACGGCGGTGGCGTCGAGCTTCGTGCCGTCGCTGAAGGTGACGCCGTCACGAAGCTTGAAGGTGAACTCGGTGGCCGCCGGGTTCACCGTCCAACTCGTCGCGAGCCACGGGACGATCTTCCCGGTCTTGGGGTCCTGGTCGGTGAGGGAGTCGGCGATGTTGCGGTCGATGCTGCGCGACTCGATCCAGTACACCTGGTTCGGGTCGATGCAGCCCTGCAGGTCCCCGTAGAAGGCGATCTTCAGCCGGCCGCCGGCGACCGGCGTGCCGCCCGAGGCCGCGCCGGCGCTGTCCGAGCCGGACCCACC
>NZ_JALKFU020000313.1 GCF_023242965.2 Frankia sp. AgKG'84/4 | reverse complement strand
ACCCGCGGCCGAACGCGAAACCGCCACCCGGTTCGCCCTGCACCCAGCCCTCCTCGACGCCGCCCTACACACCAACGCGCTCGTCCAGGCCAAGGACGGCGCGAACGTGCTGCCGTTCGCCTGGAGCGGCGTCGCGCTGCACGCCGTAGGCGCGACGACGCTGCGAGTTCAGGTGACACCGACCGGATCCGACGGCCTCGCCCTGGAGGCGGTCGACACGGCCGGACAGCCAGTCCTGAGCGTGGCGGCGATCGCGTTCAGGCCGGTGGACGTCACTCGCATCGAGGCCGGCACCCCGACCCGGGATGCCCTGTTCCACCTGACCTGGACGGAGCACCTGGACGCCGCCGCCCAGCCCACGCGGGCGGTGACGCCGGTCCAGCTCAGCGCCCCGGACGAGGCCGCCGCGCTGGCCGACGCCGCGCCCGCGGTCACCGTGCTGGAGGCCACCGGTGACGATGCTGCCGCGCTGACCGGCCGAGTCCTGACCCTGCTACAGGCGTGGCTGTCCGCGACCGGCGGCCTGGCGGAGTCCCGGCTCGTCGTCGTCACCCGGGGCGCGGTTGCGGCCGGCCATCCCGCCGGACCCGAGCTGGCCGCGGCGGCGGTCTGGGGACTGATCCGGGCCGCCCAGGCCGAGCATCCGGACCGCATCGTCCTTCTCGATCTCGACGAGCAGCCGGTCGACGCGGTCCTGGACCGGGCTCTTGCCCTTGACGAGCCACAGGTGGCCGTCCGCGGGGACGCGCTGCTGGTGCCGCGCCTGGCTCACGCCCAGGCGCCCGAGTCGCCGGTGATCGTGCGCGACGGAGGCACGGTGCTGATCACTGGTGGCACCGGCTCGCTGGGCCAGCTGGTGGCCGAGCACCTCGTCACCCGACATGGCGTCCGGCACCTGCTGCTGGTCGGTCGCCGCGGCCCGCAGGCCCCCGGTGCCCATGAGGTCGCCGATCGGTTGCGGGAGCTGGGCGCCGAGGTCGACGTTCGTGCCTGTGACGTCAGCGACGGCGCCGCGCTGGCGGCCCTCGCGCGAAGCATCGACTCCGCCCACCCACTGGCCGGGATCGTCCACACCGCGGGGGTTCTCGACGACGGCGTGATCACCGCTCTGACTCCCGCCCGCCTGGACGGGGTGTTCGCCGCGAAGGCGACCGCGGCGAGCCACCTGGCCATGCTGGCGGACGAGCTGGCCGCGGGAGGGGCCGGTGACCTGGATCTGTTCGTCCTGTTCTCCTCCGCCTCCGGCGTGCTCGGCTCACCCGGCCAGGGCAACTACGGCGCCGCCAACGCCTACCTTGACGCGCTGGCCCATCGCCGCCGAGCCGCCGGACGCACGGCGACATCGCTGGCGTGGGGCCTGTGGCAGCAGAACACCGGCATGACCGCCCACCTGAGCGCGGCTGACCAGGCCCGAATGACCCGAGGTGGTGTCCGCGCGATCATGCCTGTCGAGGGCATGGAGCTGTTCGACGCCGCGCTCGGCACCGGCGAGGCACACCTGGTGCCCATCAAGCTGGACATGCGGGCACTGCGGGCTGATGCCGCCGCAGGTGTGACCCTGCCGGCGATGCTGCGTGGGCTCGTTCCCCCGGTCCGGGCGGCGAGGTCAGCCGCGGTGGGTGCCGGCGCCGGATCCGCGGGGCTGCTGCGGCGGCTGACCGGGCTGTCCGCGGGGGAGCAGGAGGCCGCGCTGCTGGCGTTGGTCGGCACGCACGTGGCGGCGACTCTCGGCCACGGCGACGTCGACGGGGTGCGGCCCGGGACAGCCTTCCGTGACATCGGCTTCGACTCGCTGACGTCGGTGGAGCTGCGCAACCGGCTGCGCGAGGCGACCGGGCTCAGGCTGACCGCGACCGTCGTCTTCGACTATCCGACCCCGGCCGCGCTGGCCGGCCACCTGCGCGACGAGCTCGGTAGCAGCACCGACGCACTCGCGCAGGTGGACGAGGACCTGCGCCGTCTCGAGTCGCTCATCGCCGGACTCCGGCAGGACGACGGCCGGCGCGCCGGCGTCGCGGACCGCCTGCAGAGCCTGCTCGTCCTCTGCAGAGGTGGCGAGGACGGCGAACGCGCAGTGGCCGACCAGCTGGAGGCCGCGTCCGCGGACGAGGTCCTCAGCTTCATCGACAAGGAGCTCGGACCGATGTGAGCCGGCGGGACCCCACGGACGGCCGACGCATCGGGAGGAACCGCTATGGCCACGGACGAGAAGCTTCTCAGCTACCTCAAGCGCGTCACCACGGAGCTGCACGACCTGCGCCGCCGGCACGAGAGCGGCACCGACGAACCGATCGCGATCGTGGGCATGGCCTGCCGCCTCCCCGGCGGAGTCAGCGATCCCGGCGCACTGTGGCGGCTGGTCAGCGAGGGACGGGACGGCATTTCGGCCTTTCCGGCTGACCGAGGCTGGGACCTCGACCGCCTGTTTGACGAGGACCCCGACACCACCGGCACCTCCTACGTCGACCGGGGTGGTTTTCTGCACGAGGCTGGACTGTTCGACGCGGCGTTCTTCGGTATCTCGCCGCGTGAGGCTGTCGCGATGGATCCGCAGCAGCGGTTGCTGTTGGAGACGTCGTGGGAGGCGTTGGAGCGGGCTGGTCTGGATGCGGCTGGTCTCCGGGGCACCGATGTCGGGGTGTTTACCGGGATCATGGGTGTCGACTACTTCATGGGCGGCTCCATCTCCGCCGAGCTGGAGGGTTTCACCGGTACGGGTGCGGCGCCGAGCGTGGCGTCCGGCCGGGTGTCGTATGTGTTTGGGTTCGAGGGCCCGGCGGTCACTGTGGATACGGCTTGTTCGTCCTCGTTGGTCGCGATTCATCTGGCCGCGCAGGCGTTGCGTCAGGGTGAGTGTTCGTTGGCGTTGGCTGGTGGCGCGACGGTGATGGCCACTCCGCACACGTTCGTGGAGTTCTCGCGTCAGCGTGGTCTTGCTCGTGACGGGCGGTGTAAGTCGTATGCGGATGCCGCGGATGGCACGGGGTGGGCTGAGGGTGCTGGTGTGATCGTGCTGGAGCGGCTTTCGGTGGCTCAGCGGCGTGGGCATCGGGTTCTGGCGGTGGTGCGGGGTTCGGCGGTGAATCAGGATGGGGCGTCGAATGGTTTGACGGCGCCGAATGGGCCGTCGCAGCAGCGGGTTATTCGGCGGGCGTTGGCGAGCGCGGGTTTGTCGGTGGGTGATGTGGATGTGGTGGAGGGGCATGGGACGGGCACGGTGCTGGGTGATCCGATTGAGGCGCAGGCGTTGTTGGCGACGTACGGGCAGGGTCGGCCGTCCGGCCGGCCGTTGTATTTGGGGTCGTTGAAGTCGAACGTCGGGCATACGCAGGGTGCGGCCGGGGTGGCCGGGGTTATCAAGATGGTGTTGGCGTTGGGTCATGGTGTGTTGCCGGCCACGTTGCATGTCGATGAGCCGTCTGCCCGGGTGGACTGGGGCGCTGGTGCGGTCGAGTTGCTGCGGACCCGCCGGTCCTGGCCGGACACCGACCGACCACGCCGTGCTGGCGTGTCGGGGTTCGGGGTCAGCGGCACCAATGCACACCTGATTCTCGAGCAGGCACCCGCGGCCCCGCGGGCGGACGAGCCGCAGGAGGGGCCGCGGGACATCAGCGGGCCGGTGGCGCTGACGCTGTCCGCCAGATCCGGGCGGTCACTGGCCGGGCAGGCCACGCGACTGGCCGGCATCCTGCGGGACGATGCCGCGCCGGCACTCGCCGACGTGGCCTGCGCCCTGCTCACCCGGGGCCGGCTGGACGAGCGCGCGGTCGTGGTGGCCGCTACGACCGCCGAGGCTGTGGCCGGCCTGGCTGGGCTGGGGGCAGGGGAACCGGGCGCGAACGTCGCGGTCGACTCGGGGGGCCGGGCACCGAAGGTCGTCTTCGTGTTCCCAGGACAGGGCTCGCAGCGCGTCGGGATGGGTCGGGAGCTGTACGAACGGTTCCCGGTGTACCGCAAGGCATTCGACGAGGTCTGCGCGCTGCTGGACGAGCGGCTGGCGGGCGCTGTCGCGCACCCCGTGCGCGAGGCCGTGTTCGAGTCACCGGGCGCGGCGCTGGACCAGACCGCCTTCACCCAGGCCGGGCTGTTCGCCGTCGAGGTCGCGCTGACCCGCCTGCTGGGATCCTGGGCGGTCCAACCCGCCGCGGTGATGGGGCATTCGATCGGCGAGATCACGGCCGCGCACGTCGCCGGGGTGCTGTCGCTGGCGGACGCCTGCACCGTCGTGGCCGCGCGCGGACGGATGATGCAGGCGCTTCCCGCCGGCGGGGCGATGGTCGCGGTCAACGCCGCCGTCGACGACGTCCGGTCGTTGCTGGGGGACGGCGTCGACCTCGCCGCGGTCAACGGCCCGGACTCGGTCGTGCTGTCCGGGGACGAGGAGCCCGTTCTCGCCGCGGCCGAACTGCTGCGTGCGGACGGCCGGAAGGTCCGGCGGCTGACCGTCTCCCATGCGTTCCACTCCGCCCGGATGGAACCCCTGCTCGTCGACTTCGCCGCCGCACTGGGCGACATCACCTGGAACCCGGCGCGGATTCCAGTCGTCTCCAACCTGACCGGCAGGGTCGCCGCGGCGGGCGAGCTGGCCTCGGTGGATTACTGGGTCGCCCACGTGCGCCGCCCGGTCCGGTTCCACGATGGCGTCCAGGCCTCGGGCGCCGACATCTTCATCGAGGTCGGTCCCGGTGGTGCCCTCACCGGTGTGCTCACCGAGACCGCCCCTGCCGTCCCGGCCCTTCGCGACGACCGGTCCCAGACCGAAACCCTCCTGATCGCGGCCGGCGAGCTGTTCGTCCGGGGGGTGGACGTCGACTGGAGCGCCACCCTCCCGACCGGCGCCCACTCGGCGGACGTCGATCTTCCGACCTATGCCTTTGACCATGAGCACTACTGGCTACCGCGGGTGGCGGTGGCCGGTGACCCCGCCGCGCTCGGTCTGGACACCGCCGACCACCCCCTGCTCGGCGCGCTGGTGACCCTGCCCGCGGACGGCGGCCTCGTGCTGACCTCCCGGCTGTCCGCCCAGAGCCATCCCTGGCTGGCCGACCACATCGTCGGTGACGCGGTGACGCTGCCGGCGGCCGGCTTCGTCGACCTCGCGATCCGGGCCGGTGACGAGGTCGGCTGCGGCCGGCTCGAGGAACTGACCGTCGACGCGCCGCTCGCGCTGCCGGACACCGGCGGCGTGCGGATCCGGATCGTGGTGGGCGGTCCGGCGCAGAACGGTACCCGGACCCTCAACGTGCACGCCGACCATGACGGTGACTGGATCCGGCACGCCACGGGCATCCTGGCACCGACGCCCGCCCATGGCCTCGACGACTCTGACGGCGCAGCTGGGCCGATGGCCGAGCTGACCGTCTGGCCGCCCGACGGAGCCCGGCCGATCGACGTCGACGACCTCTACGCCGAACTGGCTGTGCGCGGCTACGCCTACGGATCGTCCCTGCGCAACCTCCGGGCGCTCTGGCAGCGGGGCAGCGAGACGTTCGCCGAGGTCGCGCTGTCAGACGACCAGCAGGACGATGCCCGCCGTCATGGTCTGCACCCCGGCCTCCTGGAGGCGGCCCTGCACCCGGCGCTGCGCCTGGCGGTCGCCGACGACCCGGACGGCGAGCTGAGGCAGCCGCTCGCCTGGCAGCGCGTGGGACTGGCCGCGGTCGGCGCGGGCGCGCTGCGGGTTCGTCTGAGGCCGCTCGGGCCGAAACATCCGCACGCGGTTCGCCTCGACGCCTCCGACGACACGGGCGAACCGGTGCTCACCGCGTCCGCCATCACCCTGCTCCCGGTGCCGGCCGCCTCGTTCGCCGGACGAGACGTCGACGCGCCGCTGCATCAGGTGATCTGGACACCCGTTGCCGATCCGGCCTACCGGAGCGACCCGGCCGGACCGCTGATCATGGTGGACCGCGTCGGCGACCTACCGGCCGCCGTCGAGGCCGCCGTCGCCGGTTCCGCCGTCGCCGTGCTGAGCGCGGGCCCGGGCGCAGAGTCTGCCCTGGAGCGGACGTGCCGGGTGCTGGAAGTCGTGCAGGCCTGGCTCGCCGCCGGCGAGCTCCAGGAGACCCCGCTCGTCGTGGTGACCGCCGGCGCGGTGCCGGCGGG
>NZ_JALKFU020000312.1 GCF_023242965.2 Frankia sp. AgKG'84/4 | reverse complement strand
CCGCCGGCGAGGACGCCGTCGCGCAGCGCGCCGTAGCGCCGGACGCCGCTCGCCGCGGCCAGGTCGCGCATCGCCCCCAGCAGGACGTCGCGCGGGAACTCCTCGTGCGAGGGCAGCCCCTGGGTGTCCGCCTCGGCGACGCCCTCGGCCATGACCTCGAGCCACGCGTCGAGTTCGTCGGAGCCGCTGGCGCGGATCGTCACGCCGGGCGGGTTGACCTCGCGGTGCTCGCCGGTGAGCGCGCGGCCGAGCACGTTCTCGAACGAGACGAGCCGGTAGCCGCGCTCGGTGAGGAACACGCCGATCTCAGGGTCGACGAGGTGGGGGAGCTCGACCTGGACGGGCACGCCGTACGCGGCGAACGCGCGCTCGACCTCGTCGAGCTCGGCGGCGCTCGGCACGCCGCCGAAGCCGAGGCCCGCGACCTTGTTCAGCGGCGAGTCGTCCTCGGCGAAGCTCGCGACGCCACCCGCGATCGGGATCACGAACCCCGCCGCGTCGCCGCGTCGCCGGCGGGTGGCCGCACTCGCCTCGGCGATCAGGCGAACCTCGGCCCCCTCGATGCGGGCGGTGAGGTCGACATCGCAGAACAATGGCGACCGACGGGTGGTCTCCAGGGTGGAACTGACAGCGCTCATGGTGGTCAGTCAGCCGAACCCCACCCGGCGTTACGTCCAGACCCTGTCGCCCAGACGACAGCGCCGACCGCCGGCGGGGGAGGTCAGCCGCCCGCTGCGAGGGGACGGCGGGCGGGGCCGGCGGCCCCCTAGGCTGGATCGGTGGAGGGCGGACAGACCACGCCGATGCGGCCGGCGCCTCGCGAGGCGGACGCCGGGCTCGTCCAGGCGCTGCGCGGGGGCGATGAGGCGGCGTTCGCGGACCTGGTGACGCGGCTGACGCCGGCGATGCTGGCGGTCGCGGCCGGGCAGGTTCCGAGCCGGGCGGTGGCCGAGGAGGTCGTGCAGGAGACCTGGCTGGCCGTGCTGACCGGGCTGGACCGGTTCGAGGGCCGTTCGAGTCTGCGGACCTGGGTGTTCGCCATCCTGCTCAACGTCGCCAGAAGCCGGGGCGCGCGGGAGAGCCGCACCATCCCGTTCAGCAGCGCCTTCCCGCCGGAGGACGTCGGCCCGACGGTCGATCCGGCCCGGTTCCGCGGACCTGACCAGGAGTGGTCCGGCCACTGGGCGAGCCCGCCCCGCGGCTGGGACCTGCCCGAATCCGCGCTGCTGTCCAGCGAGGTCCGGGTCCTGCTCCGAGCGGCGCTGGACGCTCTGCCGCCCCGTCAGCGGGCGGTCGTGCACCTGCGCGACGTCCAGGGCCTGGAGGCGGGGGAGGTGTGCGCGCTGCTCGGCCTCGAATCCGGCAACCAGCGGGTTCTGCTGCACCGCGGACGCGCCAGGCTCCGGCAGGTGTTGGAGGACTATGTGTTGGAGGACCGTGTGGATGAGGCGCGAGGGTGAACCAAGGCCAGGACATGAACTGTGACGAGCTCGTCGAGGTCGTCACCGACTTTCTCGACGACGCGCTGGACGCGGCGACGCGCCGCCGTTTCACCGAGCACCTCGCGGAGTGCGACGGCTGCGACGCCTACGTGGGGCAGTTGCGGACGACCATCGGCCTCACGGGCACGCTGCGGGCGGACGACCTGCAGCCCGACCTGCGCGATCGGCTGCTCACGGCGTTCCGCGATTGGAAGGCACACCCGTCGCCCCGGTGAGTGCCCTCAGGCCGTCGACGGCTGGGGCCGGCGCGTCGCGAACCGGCGGGTGAGGGCGGCGGCGAGCACGACGGCCGCGGCGACGGCGTAGGCGGTGACGCGCAGCGTCCAGGCGTCGCCGG
Source organism: Frankia sp. AgKG'84/4 (assembly GCF_023242965.2). Taxonomy (GTDB): domain Bacteria; phylum Actinomycetota; class Actinomycetes; order Frankiales; family Frankiaceae; genus Frankia. The sequence goes on along the minus strand of NZ_JALKFU020000312.1, from coordinate 4,274 downwards.
GCACGTCGGTGAACAGCGAGATGTACAGCGGGTAGGCGGCCGCGGCGACGGCCAGCCATTCCAGCCGGCCGGCGACGATGGCGAGGGTGGCCAGCAGGATGCCGTACCAGGGCTGGGCAGGAGTGGCCGTGAGGAACGCGGCGCCGACGAGCCACAGCGCGGCCCGTTCCGGTGGCACCCGGCGCGGATCGCAGCGCAGCACCGCGACCGTGACCGCCGCGAGCACGCCGAGGGCGACGGTCTTCGCGGCGGTTCCGTGCAGGCCGACACCGGCGAGCAGGAGGAACCGGCTGCCCTGGTCGTAGCCCTCGACGTTGAGGTACTGCGGGAGGAAACCGATCACGGCGGTGCCCACCGCGAGCACATGCGGCAGATAGGTCAGTCCGACGACCCCGATGGCCGCGCCCAGCAGGGTGACGGGTCGGTACCGCCGCCCCCGCCCGATCATCGCCGGGACGATCAGCGCCGGGTAGAGCTTGACCGCGACGGCCGCGCCGAGCAGCGCTCCGGCCAGCCATACCCGCCCGCGGGTCGGCGCCGCCGGTCTCGCCGCTTCCGCCGGTCTCGCCGCTTTCGCCGGTCTCGCCGCTTCCGCCGGTCTCGCCGCTTTCGCCGGTCTCGCCGCTTTCGCCGGTCTCGCCGCTTTCGCCGGTGCCGCCGCTTTCGCCGGTGCCGCCGCTTTCGTTGGTGCCGCCGGTTCTGGCGTCCGCGCGGGTTTTGAGGTCTCCGCGCGGGCCGATCGGGGTCCACGCGGGTGGGGTGTCCTCAGCGCGGCGAGGGCGCCGAGGACGAGCAGCGCGCCGAGGACGTCGACGTGCGCGTCGGAGCCGGCGTCGATGCCGGCGAGCGGCGTCAGGGCGTAGAAGGCGGCCAGGCGCGGGTCCCGGCCGCGTGCCCGCAGCGTCCACATGAGGCCGCCGACCAGGGCCAGCGAGCCGAGGGAGGCGTAAAGCTGCAGTTTGTGCTCGCGGGGCGGGCCGGGCAGCAGGTGCACCGCGGTGAAGTAGGCCTGGGCGACCGGCGGGTAGATGGTGTGGGCCCGGGGATAGTTCAGGCGGGTGCAGTGGGGCAGCGGATGCTCGGCGGTGCAGCCGGCCGAGTTCGGGAACAGCCAGTCGTCGCGCTGCCCGTCGAGTTCGGGGGCGAGCGGGCCGTAGCGGTAGGGGTCGACGCCGGCGGCCTGCACCCGGCCGTCCCAGGCGTAGCGGTACAGGTCGTCGGACAGGCGCGGGCCGCCGGTGAGGGCCACGGCCTGGATCGCGACGGTGGCGCCGAGGAGCAGTCCGACGGCCAGCCGGCGGGGCGCGGCGAGGACCAGCAGGGCAGCGGTGATCATGCCGAGCGCCCACCAGAGCATGGTCAGCCAGAGCAGGGCGGGCCGGCTGACCAGGTAACCCGGCTGCTGGCGCACCGCCACCTCGGTGCCGAGCACGCCCGCCAGTCCGACGGCGGACGCGATCAGCGCGGCCGGGCGCCATCCGCGTGACCGGGCTGGCGCCGCGACAGTCGGCGTGGCGGGCCCCCGGTTCGCGAGCGCGGTCGGTGCGGTCGGCATGTTGCGAGACTGGCACCGGTGTGGGCCGGTGCGGCGATGACGGGCCGGAGCTTCTCCGTTCCGTAAGGCTTCGCGGCCGCCTACGGGGGCCGCTGCGGACCTACGGTGCGTGAGTGCGCCTGCTGACGAGACGACTGCCGCCTCCGCCCGTGGCCCTGCGACGGGGTCCGCTGCGCGAAGGCGCGTTCCCGAGCCGACTGCATGATCCGCGGATGGCCGCGCTGCTCGGCCTGTGGCTCGGAGTCACGTTCGGGGTGTGCTTCCTGACGGGACTGGTGTCCCATTTCATGCAGCATCCGCCGTCGTGGCTGGAGTGGCCGGCCCGGCCGACCTGGTTCTACCGGGCGACGCAGGGGCTGCACGTCGCCACCGGGCTCGCGAGCGTCCCGCTGCTGCTGGCGAAGCTGTGGACGGTCTATCCGCGGCTGTGGGAATGGCCACCGGTGCGCACGGCCGCGCACGCGCTGGAACGGCTGAGCATCGTGCCGCTCATCGCGGGCGCGATCTTCCAGCTCGCCACCGGGATCGCGAACATCGCCCAGTGGTACCGCTTCCGGTTCTTCTTCACCGTCACGCACTACTGGGTCGCCTGGATCACCATCGGCGCGCTGCTGGTGCACATCGCGGCGAAGCTGGCGATCGTGCGGGCGAACGTCGGTTCCGGCCGTGCCGGCCGCGCGGAGCTGACCGACCGGCTCAGCGAACCGGAACCGGAGGGGGCCGGCCTGTCCCGGCGTGGCCTCGGGATCGCCGTCGGCGCCGCCGCGGGTGTGATCACGCTGACCTCCGTCGGCCAGTCCGCGCCCGGGTTGGCCTCGCTCGACCTGCTCGGGCCGCGCCGGCCGGACATCGGGCCGCAGGGACTGCCCGTCAACCGGACCGCCGTCGCGGCGCGGGTCCGCACCCTCGCCCGGGATCCGGGCTACCGGCTGGAGGTCGTCGGCCCCCGCCGGTTCGTCCTGCGCCTCGACGAGCTGCGGGCCTTCGAGCACCACACGTCGAAACTGCCGATCACCTGCGTCGAGGGCTGGGCCGCCGACGCGACCTGGCGCGGTCCCCGGCTGCGGGACCTGCTCGACGCCGCCGGTGTCCCGAGCGACGCGACCGTGCGGGTCGAGTCGCTGGAGGCGCGCGGCGGCTACCGCACCAGCGAGGTGAACCCGTCGCACGCCCGGGACCCGCTGACACTGCTCGCCACCGGCCTGAACGGCGCTGACCTCGACCTCGACCATGGCTACCCGGCCCGGCTCATCGCGCCGAACCGTCCCGGGGTGCTGCAGACCAAGTGGGTGCATCGGGTGGTGATGGTGTGAGGACGATCGGGTTCACCGCCGTTCGGATCCTGCTCGGGGCCGCCGGCCTCGCCGCTCTCGGGTACGGCGTCGATGGGCTGCTCACCATGACCCGGGCCACGCACCCGCCGCAGGCCGCCCGCTGGCTGGTCGGCGGCGTTCTGGTGCACGACCTCGTCGCCGTGCCGGTCGTGGCCGTCGTCGGGCTGGTGCTCACCCGGTTCGTCCGGGCGCCGTACCGGGCGGTGGTGCAGGGGGCCCTGCTGGTCAGCGCGACGGTGGCGCTGTCCTCCCTGCCACTGTGGCGGGGTTACGGCGGCGCGGCCGACAATCCCTCCGTCGACCCGCTGCCCTACGGCCGGAACCTGGCGATCGTGCTGGGCGCCGTCTGGGCCGTCGCGGCGGTCCTCATCACCGCCCGCGCGCTGCGGGCCCGCCGGGCGCGGGCGCTACCGGCCCCGCCCGACCGTCCCTGATCGCCTGAGGTCTGACGCGCCAGGTCGCGCCCCTTGATCGCTGCCCTCCGCCGCGGGCCTGCGTGGCTGAGGGGATGTGCTCGGTTGGTGTAGACAAAACGGGCGCCGAACGACGCAGAACGACCACCGTGGTCCCCCTAAGCCGCGGCGACCCCGGTGGTCGTCGCTCACCGTGAGGACTCTGGTGATCATCGCCGCGGTGGTCTCGGGCGGGTCGCGGACGCTCAGCCGTCTCGTCCTCCACCCCAGCATCACCGGCGGCGACGAACGCCCGCCTGTTGTGCACGGCTGAGCCGCTACCGGCTCCTTCCGCAGGGACAAATCAGGCGCAGAGCCCGTTAGAAGCGGCCGGAAGTCTCTTTCCCACCCAACGCACGGACATTTCGGGCAGAAAGTGGTCACTCGCGGTGCCGTAGGCGGCCGGTGGTCCCGGGGCGGGTCGCGCTCGCGGCGGGGATCGGCATCGGCATCGGCATCAGTGGATCTTCATCTGGTCGGCCGAAGCTCTGCCGGAACTCACCTGGCGGGGCGGCCGGGCCAGGCTTAGCGCGGCGAAGCGCCGGCTGTGGTCGCCCCACAGCTCCGTGAGGACAAGGCCGGCGGCGGTGGCGTGGCCGCGGATGTCCGCGGGGCCGACGAACGACCAGGGGAACGGCCGCGACACCCGGCCGTCGGCGCCTTCCAGGCTGACCAGCAGTGGGCCGGGTGGCGCCGGGTCGGGCAGCAGCTCGACGAGGAGCTGCCCGGCCGGGCCGAGCAGCGCCGCGGCGCGGGTCAGCAGCCGGGTGGGATCGCCGCCGATGCCGATGTTGCCGTCGGCGAGCAGCAGGGTCGACCAGCGCCCCTGGCCCGGCAGCGGGTCGAACACGTCGCGGCACAGCGCGGCGGCGCCGGCGAGGCGGGCGAGGCGCACCGCGAACGGTGCCACGTCGATGCCGAGCGACGGCATCC
>NZ_JALKFU020000311.1 GCF_023242965.2 Frankia sp. AgKG'84/4 | reverse complement strand
GCCAGAGCCCGGGCCATGTCGCCCAGGCAGTCCCGGTAGTCGCGGCGGCGCAGCATCCGCGCGCTGGCCGCCCACGCCCAGCCGTCCTGGGCCCGGTGCCCGCGCAGGTGTCGCACGGCGGTCAGGGGACGACGCGCGAGCAGGTTCGCCAGGTAGTTCGGCGCGGCGACGGCGATCTCGTCGCCGCCGAAGCCGGTCAGGTGCAGCCGCGGGTCGTAGAGGGCCACCCGCATCAGGGTGGCCCGCAGTTTCGCCCGGTCCACGATGCCGGCGAACGGCCGGTCCAACGGCTCGTCCGCGGTCGCGATGCCGTCGAAGACCAGCGGTAGCTCAGCGGCCGGCACGATCTCCCGGGTGATCCCGGGCATCGCCGCCGCGGCCCGCGCCGCCCACACCCGGTCGTCGTCACCCGGGTCGTGAGCCAGCCCGGTGACGGCGACGATCTCGGCGGCGCCGCGCGAGGCCAGGCAGCACACCGAGGTGGAATCGAGCCCCCCGGACAGGTCGGCGCTCACCGTGCGTCCCCCCGCTACCCGCGCGCCCACCGCCTCGGCGAGCGCCGCGCGCAGGACCGGCGCACCCTGCGCCCGGGACAGCACCGCCGGCGGCTGGCGCCACCAGCGGACGTGGCGGTCCCGGCCGTCCCGGTCGACGACCAGGTAGTGGTCGGGTGCCACGGCGTCGACGGACGCCCAGGGCACGACGTCGTCCAGCGGATACGGCGCGGACGGGTCGAGCAGCGCCAGCGCGAGCGCGGTGCGGTCGAGCGCCGCACCGGTGAGTTCGGCGAGCACGTCGGCGCGGTCGGCGGCGAGGACGTTCTCCCCCTGCCGGGTGGTGAAGATCCGGCGGGTGCCCGTCGCGCTGCCCTGCATCCGCCCCACGCCGTCGATCTGCGCGACGACGTGGTAGTCCCCCGCGGCCTCGCGGCCGACATCGAGGTCGTGCACGTCGCGCGCCGACACCAGCAGGCGACGCAGGCCGGAGGCCGAGATCGCGGCGCAGCCGATCAGGGCCAGCCCGCCTCGCCCGGTCGTCGCGCTGAGGACCGCGCCGTCCGGCCAGTCACCGACGATCCAGGGTCGCCCGGAGCGGTAGCACAGCCGACGCCGGGCACCGGCCGGCTCGACCAGCGGATCCCGGTCGGCCAGCACGACGAACCAACAGGAGGGTCGCCGCGACCGGGACCGGCCAGGATCAGGGCGGCGGGCGGCGGTGAAGGTGGTCACCACGGACCCGGGCGCTCAGTAGAAGAACCCGCCGGCGACGAAGCCACCGCCGCCGCCGCCCCAGCCACCACCGCCGAAGCCACCGCCGCCGCCCCAACCGGAGTTGTAGCCGAACCGGCGGTAGAAGTAGTCGTGGCCCCAGCCCCAGCGGCCGCGGGTCACATCCGTGAAGCGACCGGCCGGCGTCAGGCACGGGGTTTCATAGGCTGCCTTCATCGCTTTGCCCTCCTGATTCGCAGTTTCGGCCCGGGGCTTGCGCGCCCCGCGCGCTCGCCACGGCGGTCTGGGCCGACTGGGGCCCGGGCCGGGCGGCGAACACGGGCCGGGGCACACGGGCGGCGAGCCCGCGTGTCACGGCGCGGTCGCGTGGATCGCGTGTCGCGTCCACCCCTGTTGCGTGCCCACGGGAGGTTCAGCGCGGGTTCACCGGCCGCGCCGCTAGGCCGGTCTGGCGGGTGTGCCGGAGCCCTGTTCGAGTACCTGCTGATGGACGCGCCGCAGCTCGGCGCCGGGCTCGATGCCCAGATCGGTCACGAGCCGCCGGTAGAGCGCGCGGTACTCGCTGAGTGCCTCGGCGCGGCGTCCGCTGTGCTCCAGCGCCACCAGGAGCTGGGCCCACAGCCGCTCACGGGTGGGATGTTCCAGGGTGAGCGCGCGCAGCATCGGCAGCACCCGGTCATGTTCGCCGAGCTCGAGACGGGCGTCGATCAGCTCCTCGCGGACCGCCCACCGCGCCTCTTCCAGGCGCAGGCTCTCCGCGCCGCCGACCTCGGCGGGCAGTTCGTCGAACGCGCAGCCGCGCCACCAGCCGAGCGCGCGCTCGAACAGGTCGGCGGCTTGGCGTGAGGCGCCGGCCCGGGCCGCGGCGCGACCGCGCTCGGCGGTGCGCTCGAAGCGGACGACGTCGATCTCGTCCGGGCGCACGATCAGCCGGTACTCGCCGGGACGGCTCTCGATGCGCCCGGGGCCGACCGGTCGACGCAGGATCGCCGACGCCGGGCTGACCGAGGCGACCACCGGCGCGACCGTCGTCATGCCGGGCGGCGGGGGAAGCGAGTGGCGCAGCTCCGAGAGGTAGGTCTTGATGTTGCCCAGGGCCGAGCGGGGCGGCGCGTCCTGCCACAGTGCGAGACGCAGGTGCTCGACGGAGATCCATCGGCCCGGGCTCAGCAGCAACGTGAGCAGTAGCGTCCGTTTCTTGCGCTGGTCGACACGGACCCGTTCGCCCGGCGAGCGCCAGACCTCCAGCGGCCCGAGCGCGGCGAACAGCACCCCCGACGCGGGCTCGGGCGCGCCCATGCCGGCGCGGGGACGGGCGTCGTCCGCGGTCCCGCCGGAAATCCGAGGTCTGTTCCAGGCCTCGGGAACCGGCGCGGCAGCCTGTTCCTCGCCCATGTTGATCCTCGTCGGTCGGAGATCCCCACCCAGGGCGGGATCCTCACCGGACGGACCCCCGGAGGTCGTCAGCTGCGCGGGGACCGGCGGCCCCTGTGGGGGCCCGGTGCAGGAATACCCCGCGGCGACGGTGGGTAGTCCTGACCAGGCGTCGGACACGCCGCAGCGCCGCCCGGAGGACTGGGAACTCCCCCTGGCGGCGCTGCCGTGTTCACCGGCCGGACCGGTTCGCTGGTTGGACCGGTCAGATGCCCAGGCTGGCCCGGGTGCTCGGCCCGACGACCCCGTCGACCACGAGACCGTGCTTGAGCTGGTAGTCCTTCACCATGTGGTTGGTCTGGTAGCCGAACTGGCCGTCCACCGCGATGGGGTAGCCGAGGTTCGCCAGCCGCTGCTGGATCACGCGGACGTCCCAGCGGTAACCCGTCCCGCTGGCCAGCGACGGATAACCCCACGGGACACTCGCGGCCGGCGCGGCCGGCGCGGCCGCCGGTGCCGCGGCCGGGGTGTAGGACGCGGCGCGGACGCTGTAGCCGCCGGCGACGGCGGCGGCCGCGGCCTGGCCGCGGGCCAGGAAGCGGTAGTAGGAGCCGCTGGTGTAGGTGGTCCAGGCGCTCAGGCCCTGGCCGGCGCACACCTGCCTGGCCGCCCACGCGTTCGTGCTCGGGTCGTAGAGGTTGCGCCCACCCACCCAGCCGGCGTGCGCGCGCATGTTGATCTGCCAGAGCCCACGGGAGTCCTCGCCGACGCTGGCGTGGGCGTAGGTGTTGCCGCCGGACTCGGCGAGGGCCACGGCGACCCAGGTACCCAGCGAGCCGCCGCTGCAGCCGGGCAGGCCCGCGTTCGCGGCGAGCCGGGCGATCGTCACGTCGGAAACGGAGCTGCCGGTGGCGGCACTCGCCGGACCCGCGGTCGCGAGCAGGCTCGCGCCGGCGCCGATCACGCCCGCCGTGGCGAGCAGGGCGCCGTGACGCCGCGCCGTACGCTTCCGATGCTTTCCCTTAGCCATTCTCTGACATCTCATTTCGGTGTCGTTGAACACAGGCATAGAACAGTTCTTATGAGCCCTGCTGGCGCGCGTCGACAAGGCCACCCATCAGGTATGGGCAGCACGGATTAATTATTGTCGAGGCGTCGGTCAAGAGCAGGAGAAAAGAGCCGTCAAAGCGCGGTCGGACGATGATTCCGACCGGCCGGGACGACACCATGGCAGGGCCGGGGACCGAGCCGCGAAAAAGTGCGGAGACTCCGAGCGGCTGACACCACTGCGGCCGCCACCGGCGTCGGTTACCGCCGGGGCGAGGACATGCACATGGTCAGCCGGGGCGCGCGCGGCACCGGTGAGTGAATGGCTATTCGTGCGCCCGTCGGGGCGAGATCAGTGCCGGTTGTGGCGCGGGTGCGGCGCGAAAAGCGCAGGTCGGCCTGACGGTAGGCACCGCCGCGGCCGGTCGTTCCCGATATTCAGGCAACGCGAAATCCTTCCCGCACGCCTGCGAGGTTAGCTGTCGGGTGCGGGCCGGGAAGCCCGGTCGCCGGCACTGGCCGACGACTTAACCCCAAGAGCGGTGGTGACGGGACCGCTCAGCCGAACCTGGTTCCCCCGCTTCTGCCCAACTGACTGGAGGGGACTTCGGACCGTGGGCAGAACTCGGCGTCGGTCCGAAGCTCGAGTGCCCGCCAACCGTAGCGAACTACCGAGGGTAGTTACAAGTACTGGTTGTGTATGAATTCCGGCGCACGTCCACTACGTTACGTGCATTGCGCTGTGACGACAGCACTCTCGGACATCATAGGAAGCGCCGGACGAGCCAGACATCGCCACGATGTCGCGATCGCCCCAGGCCATCGTCGACGGGGCGTCACTCAACCAGCGCACCCGGCAGCACCCGATGCACAACGAAGAAGCAATCAGACGTTCCGTGTTCTCTCGCGGCGCGGCGCGAGAGGGACGGCGGTCGTGGCCTCGGGCTCATGCCCGGCGGGAGCGGGACCACGGACAGTGGCGACCAGGGCGGTGACGGAACGAAAAAGGCCGGCGCTCCCACCCGCGGGTGGGAGCGCCGGCCAGATGACCGACGGCGTTGTCGGCGTCAGGCAGCGGCACCCGCCATGGAGGTGCAGCTCTGCGCGCAGGACCGGCAGGCCCGGGCGAGCCGGGAAAGCTGCGCGTCACGAGGCATCTTCTCGCACATGTCGGCGCACGCACCGCAGATCCGCGCACACATGGCACACAGTTCCGCGTGCCACGGCGACGTCCGACACATCATGTCGGCACAGGTCCTGGTCACCGCCGCACAGTCCATCATCATCCGCAGGTCGGCGGCGTCCATCATGGTGCCGGGCATGTCCATGCAGTAGGAGATGGTCTCCTCGCACAGAGCGGAGCATGACATGCACTCCTCAATGGCCTTCCGCATGCTTTCATTGATCTTCTCGGCGTGCTGCACCAAATACCTCCGATACGCGCCTGGTGATGTCGGAATCACTAGCGAAAATCCGCCTGCCCCAGCGACTCCAACCCTGGTGGAGCCACTCCGACAATAGCTTTGGCGACCGATTCCGCATCTTGACCGCCAGGCCCGAACAAAAGGTCGACAAAAAGCCGGAAAAGGGCTCTGGAAGCCGGCCTACACGCCGTCTCGCCCCGGCCCCGCCGATCGCGCCCGGCCGGGGCGGGACGGCCGCATCGGGTGCGCCGGCCGGATCGGGGCAGCGAGGTCAGGAGCGCCGGTCCGGGGCGGACGGGCCGACCCAGGTCACCGGGTCTGGCCTGCCGGTGAGGGCTGCCGGCAGCCGCGGATGGGCCAGCACCGCCCGGCCGTCGAGGAAGACCCCGCTGACGGCGTCCGGGTGTTCGAACAGGGTCAGGTCGCCCGGGTCCTCGTCGAGCACAATCGCGTCGAAGATGTAGCCGACGGCGAGCCGTCCCAGCCGGTCGCCCACCCCGCAGAGGCGGGCACCGGTCGCGGTGGCGGCGAGCAGGGCCTGCGGCGGGTCGAGCCCGGCGCGGCGCAGGTAGCTGATCTCGGCGAGGTTGCCGCCGTGGCGGGTCCGGTGCCGGGCGTCGCTGCCCAGCGCGACGGGGACGCCCGCCGCGCGGGCCACCGCGATGGTCTCGGCGAGGCCCGCCTCGGCCACCTCCGCCCGTTCCACCGCCCACCCGGGCAGCACGCCGGTCCCCGCGAGCGCCGCCAGGTCACGGTAGGGCGCCAGGGTCGGCACCAGCGTCACCCCGCGGGCGACCATCGCGGCGGCCGCCCGCTCGCCCAGGCCGATGCCGTGCTCGATGGAGCGCGCGCCGGCCGCGACCGCCTCCTCCACCGCCCGCTCTCCCAGCGCGTGCGCCATCACCGGGCGGCCGTACCGGGCCGCCTCGGCGACACCGGCCGCCAGCTCCGCCCGGCCAAACGGCAGGTCGGGAAGGCCGGGCCGGGTGGACATCACCCCGCCCGACGCGTAGATCATCACCCAGTCGGCGCCGGCCCGCAGCACGCCGCGGACCGCGGCCGGCAGGTCCCCGGC
>NZ_JALKFU020000310.1 GCF_023242965.2 Frankia sp. AgKG'84/4 | reverse complement strand
GCCCTCGCCGGCCGCCGGCGGACCCACGCCCGACGCCGGCGAGGACCCCCAGGTACGCCGGCGCCTGGATGGGCGTGACGACGACCAGCACGACCGCGTCGACCTCGCGCCGCAGCCGGCGACCGAGGCGAGGCCAGCCGTCCGGGCGGCGCCAGGACAGCGGGTAACGGGTCGACGCGAACGGCTCCATCTCGGGCTCGGTGACCCGTTGCACGCCTGGATAGAGCCGCGCGGGGTACTGGTCCGACCAGGACTCGATCACCACCTCGTGGCCACGCCCGGCCAGCCGGTGGGCGAGTTCGGTGGTGTGCTGGGCGATGCCGCCCTTGTAGGGGTGGGTCGGGCCGACGAGGGCGACGCGCATCGTCAGGTGTTACTGCGCGATCGGGCCACCAGGTCGCCGATCAGGGCGAGCACCACGATCTGGAAGCCAACGAGGATCGCCAGCAGGGTCGACGTCGCCACGTGGAAGTCGTACCGGACCAGGTCGACGATCAGCTTGATGAACCCCAGGCCCATGATCCACAGGGCGAACGGCATCAGCACCTTGAGCGGATCGAAGTACATGACCATCCGCAGCACCTGCAGGATGTAGCGCCGCGCGTCGCGGAAGGGGTGGAACTTCGACGTCCCGGCCCGCTTGGCGTAGTCGATCGGGAGGTAGTCGACCGGGTGCTGGTTCGACAGGAACGACATCGTGATCGTCGTGACGCAGCTGAACCCGGGTGGCAACAGGCGCAGGTACGGCAGGGAGACCTCACGCCGGAAGGCACGCAGGCCCGAGTTGAGGTCCGGGATCTTCATGCCGGACAGCCGCTGGGCGATCATCCTGATCAGCCACTTCGCCGGCACCCGCGCCCACTTGTGGGTGCCCTCCTCGGTGAGCCGGGCGCCGACGACCTGGTCGACGTCGAGGTTGTCGTCGAGGTGGCGGACGAACTCGGGGATGCGCTCGTTCGGGTAGGTCATGTCGGCGTCGGTCCAGACGACGATCTTCCCCCGCGCCTCCTGGGTGCCGATCCGCCGGGCCGTGCCCGAGCCGCCGTTGCGGCGGAACGGCATGATCCGCATCCGGGGGAACCGGGGCGCGGCCTCCCGCAGGACGGCGAGGGTGTTGTCGGTCGACTTGTCGTCGATCGCGAGGATCTCGTAGGCGTAGCCGCTCACGTCCATCGCGGCGGTGATGCGCTCCAGCTCACGCACCACATGGTCCTGCTCGTTGTAGCAGGGCAGCACGATGGTGACATAAGGGACATCGGGTTCGACCGGGGCGAGGTCGTCGCCGGCCCCAGGCTGCGTCGGGGTGCTGTTCCCCGGCTGTTCGGGCTTGTGGATGGCGCTGACACTCACGTCGGTGTGGCTCCCGGTTGTCGTTCCCGGCCGTCCGCTACCGCGGGCGGGCCGGTGATTGCTGCCTGGCCGAGATCGTCCCCACTCCGATCGCCGGTCCGTGACGGGTCGAGTGTCCGTTCGGAGTAGCCAACCCGCCGTCCCTAGAGTCGCACGGCCCGGATCGCTGACCGACGACCGGCCCACCGACCGGCCCACGGCGGCGCTTACTGTTTGGACGTGGCTGCGTTCAAAAGTGATCTACGTGAGTACGTGCGGCACGTGCGGGTGCTGCGGGCGGCCCGCGAGACCTCGGCCCGCTCGTTCGTCGCCGGCCTGCGCTACCCGCTCGCCCACCGGCAGCCGATCTGGATCGGCTCGCCGACGGTCATCGAAGGCCGGGAGCGCATCGAGTTCGACGAGGGTGCGGCCCTGCGGGTCGGCCTCGGCGCGTTCGGCCTGACGACGAAGCGGGACACTTCGATCATCCGGGTGCGCCCGGAGGGCCGGATTCACTGCCAGGGCGTCGTGTCGCTGCAGCGCGGCATCCGGGTCGTCGTCGACTCCGGCGTGCTGGAGCTCGGGCCCGCCGCGAACATCAACGGCTTCGCCAAGATCCTGGTGCGCGAGCGAGTCTCCATCGGCGCCTACTGCAACGTCTCCTGGAACACCCAGCTGATGGACAACGACTTCCATCCGATGATCGTGGACGGGGTCGAGCAGCCGATGAGCGGGCCGATCATCCTGGAGGACCGGGCCTGGATCGGTGCCGGCGCGATCGTGCTCAAGGGCGTCACGATCGGCGAGAGCGCCGTCGTGGCAGCCGGTTCGGTCGTGACGAAGAGCGTTCCACCCAAAGCCGTGGTCGCCGGCTCACCGGCGAAGATCGTCGGCTCCATCGATTCCTGGCGTTGATCCGCAAGCCGATGACCAGGCGGGAGACCCTGCCACCCGAACAGTCAAGCGGTCGACGGTGTCCGTAGCATGACAGCACCTCCGTCCGATGGGACCGTTCAGTCTTGGCTGACTCCGTGGAATCGACCGAGGCGGCCCCCGTCGCCGCCAGTCCCGGTCCACCCGCGCCCGCCACTGGCCGCCGGCCGCGGGCGCGCACCGGGCAGCGTCCCCGTACCGGGCCCGGGGCACGCACCGGGTCGGCGACGCGAGCCCGGCCGCCGGTAAAGACCCGGCCACCGACGCTCACCGGGACGCCCGGCGTGACCCTGTTCCGGCCGTGGCGCATCCTGCGCTCCGCTCCGCCGGCCGTCTGGGTGATCACGCTGCTGTTCACCGCGATGCTCGCCGGCTGGTCGATGATGGTGCCGCAGTACCACGCCCCGGACGAGCCCAACCACGTCGATGCGGTCATGCGGCTGGTCGAGGGCCGCGGTTGGCCGCACCCCGGGCACGCGAACGTGACCCGGGGCGGCGTCGGCGCCATCATGCAGGCGCCGTACGGCGGCTGGCAGTCCACCCGCGACCTGTCCGCCGGACCGTTCACCGCGGCGGAGTCGACCCCCCGGGACAAGCGGCCGAGCTGGCAGACGCTGGAGAACACGCCGGCGCCGCGGGGCGGCATCCAGCAGCTCGTCCAGCATCCGCCGCTGTACTACTGGGTCGACGCGCAGCTCCTCAAGGCGCTCCCCGGCGACGCCGCCGACCTGCGCTGGGACGAGATCATCGGCATCCTGCGGCTGATCAGCGTCCTGATGGTCGCCCCCCTGCCGCTGCTGGCCTGGGCCGGGGCGAACCGGCTCTCCGACGGCAGCCGGGTCGCGGGGATCTGCGCCGCCCTCGTCCCCCTCGCCGTCCCCGAGCTGGCGCACATCGGCTCCAGCGTCAACAACGACAACCTGCTCGTCCTGACCGGCGGACTGACGACGGTCGCGGTGGTCCACGTGCTGCGCGGCGACACCACGCCGCGCACGTCGATCTACACCGGCGCCTTCCTCGGGCTCGCGCTGATGACCAAGTCGCTCGCGATCGTGCTGGTCCCGATGGCCGTGCTCGCCTATGTGGTGGCCTGGTCCCGGGCGCGGCGCGACGCCCGCGCGCTGCGGGCCGCCCGGCCGGCGGGCCAGCCGACGGACACCGCGCCGATCAAGCTCGCCGAGGTCGGCCCGGTGGGGCCGTCCGCCGCGGCGCTGCGGGTGCCCTGGCGGCAGATCGCACTCGGCGGGGCGGTGATGATCGCCCTGGGTGGCTGGTGGTGGATCGTCAACGTCGTGCGCTGGGGCAAGTTCCAGCCGGAGACGCCTGGCTTCCCGCTCGGCCAGTACCTGGGCGACGACTGGGGCGCCTACCGCGAGGTCCTGATCAACGGGACGATCCTGCGCTGGTGGGGATCGTTCGGCTGGTTCGAGGTCAACCTCACGAGGGTGCGGGGGCGCACCGCCACTGGGCTGGTCATCTTCTTCTTCGCGCTGGCTCTGATCCGCGGTCGCGACTGGCGACGGCGGGTCGACCTGCTGTTCCTGCTCTGGGTCACCTGGGGCCTGTTCGGCCTGATGACGCTGCAGTCCGCCAAGAACTTCGACAAGTACTTCCACGTCAGCGGAATCTCCGGGCGCTACCTGTACGCCGGGATCGCGTCGGTGGCGATCGGGGTGGGGATGGGCGCCGCGGCCACCGGGCGCCAGCTGTCCCGGATCATGCCGCTGCTGTTCCTCGCCGGTGCCGCCACCATGCAGATCTGGTCGATCAGCATGGTGTTCCCCCACTTCTGGCGGCCGGCCGACGGTGATCTCCACGACGCGTGGACGAACATGACCGCATGGTCGCCCTGGTCGCCGGGGGTCGCGGAGACCATCGCGGTGGCGGTGTGCGTGCTGGCGGCACTCACCCTGATCGTCTGCCTGTGGACGCTCATGACCCCAGACCCCGCCGCGCACCCGCGCCGGCGCGGCACCTCCGCCGCCACGGTTCCCGCCCTGGCGACGGCAGCGGCTCTCCCCGGCACGACCACCCCGGCGAAGCGCCGCGAGCACGCCGGCGGGAACGGCTCCGCGCAGGGCCTTCGGGAGGTCGGCCTGCGTCGCGCCGCCCGCGTCCGCCGCGAGACGCCGACCGAGGAGCGGCAGATCGTGCTCGGCCCCTCCCCGGACCGCGGCCAGGCCGATCCGCCGTCGACGGTGAACACCACACCGGCCAAAGCTGACGCACCGGCCACGCACATCACACCGGCCACGCACATCACACCGGCCGCGCACATCACACCGGCCGCGGGCAACACACCGGCCGCGGGCAACACACCGGCCGCGGGCAGCCGGCCGGCTGAGGACGCCGCCACCTCCGACAGCCCGGAGTAGCCGATCGGCGACATTGCCTCGATATCCATCGCGCGGCATGCACATGCCCCTGCCCGCCGGCAGACTTACCTCGACCCCGGACGCCGGCGACCGGCCGCCGACACCGCCGCCAACCGGGGATGTCGGATCATGAGATGGTGACCGTACGCGCGTGTCCGCGCGGTCGGCCGTCTCAGCTCGGGGGGAATGTTGCGCCGCAAGCGGGAGCCGGGCAGGGCCGGAGCGATGACGCCTCCGCCCGTGCCGCCACCCGCGTCGGCGCCCGCCGGCGCGGGACCGACGGCGACACCACGTCCACCCGACCAGGTCGAGCCCAAGGGGGCCAACCCCACCACTGACATCGTCGCCGATCCCCCGACGGGCGGTGGGGCCGGCGCCCTCGTCACCCCGCTCGAGCCCGCGGACCCGACGGAGCTGGCCAGGGTGGAGCTGCTCGGGCGACTCGGCGAGGGCGGAATGGGCACCGTCTTCCTCGGCCGGGGGCGACCGAACACCCCCGGCTACGCGGGCCGGCTCGTCGCCGTGAAGGTCATCCGGCCGGATCTGGCCCGGGTGCCGGAGTTCCGCGCCCGGTTCCGGCGCGAGGCCGACATCGCGCGGCGCGTCGCCCGGTTCTGCACCGCCGAGGTGCTGGACGTCGTCGACCCCGCCGACGGCCTGCCCTACCTCGTCACCGAGTACATCGACGGCCCCACCCTCGCCCAGAGCGTCGCCGCGGAGGGTCCGCTGCGTTCCGCCGACCTGGAACGGCTCGCGGTCAGCGTGGCGGCGGCCCTGACCTCCATCCACGGCGCGGGCATGGTGCACCGCGACCTCAAGCCGTCGAACGTGCTGCTGTCCTCGCTGGGACCGCGCGTGATCGACTTCGGGATCGCCCGGGCGCTGGACTCCCAGACGATGGTGAGCCAGGAGATCCAGCGCATCGGGACGCCGGCGTTCATGGCGCCGGAGCAGGCCAACGGCGAACCGGTCTCGGCCGCCGCCGACGTGTTCGCGTGGGGCGGCCTGGTGACCTACGCGGGCACCGGCTCGTTCCCCTTCGGGGACGGCCCGACGCCGGTCCAGCTCTATCGGGTCGTGCACCGCGAACCGCTCCTCGACGGTCTCGACCCCGCGCTGCGACCGATCGTCGAGGAGGCGATGCGCAAGGATCCGGCCGCCCGGCCGAGCGCGCAGGAGCTGTTCCTGCGGCTGGTCGGGATGGGACCACCCACCCACCCCGACCCGGACGTGACCCGGATCATCCGCTCGTCGGCGCCGTACGCGGCTCCCCCGCAACGCGCCGGCGGCGGTGAGCCTGGCGGCACCGGTCATCCCGCCGACGGCCGGGACGCGCGGCCCGCGGCCCAGGCGGGCCAGGGCGACGTCCGTTCGGCGACGGCGGCGTCACACACCACGGCACCCGCGGCGCGCGCGGCCGCCGCGTCCGCACCGACCAGTTCGGGCGCCGGCGTGGTCACGCCCGGCACCGGCCACACCGGCCCGGCCAGCCACACCGCGGCGGGTGGTCATGTCCGCCGCCGGGCCGTCGGGTGGCACCCCGGTGTCGAC
>NZ_JALKFU020000030.1 GCF_023242965.2 Frankia sp. AgKG'84/4 | reverse complement strand
CGTTCTGAGCGTCCGGACCGTTCTGAGCGTCCGGACCGTTCTGAGCGTCCGGACCGTTCTGAGCGTCCGGACCGTTCTGAGCGTCCGGACCGTTCCGAGCGTGCTGACCGTGCGGACCGCCAGTCCGGTGACCGGGCCGGCCGCGGCGAGCGTGCCGACCGGGCGCAGAGCGACCGTTCCGGCGGTCAGAACAGCCAGAACGGTCTGAACAGCCAGAACGACGACGACTTCGCCAACCGCGGGCGCCGCGGCCGCTTCCGTGAGCGCGGCCGCAACCGTGGTCGTGGCGGCCAGGTCGGCCCGGCCGAGAACGAGCCGGTGGTGCGCGAGGATGACGTCCTGGTGCCCGTGGCCGGCATCCTGGATGTTCTGGACAACTACGCGTTCGTGCGGACCAGCGGGTACCTCACCGGTCCGACGGACGTCTACGTCAGCCTGGCCCAGGTCCGGCGCAACGGCCTGCGCCGCGGCGACGCCATCACCGGCGTCGTGCGCGCGCCGCAGGAGGGCGAGCAGCGCCGGGACAAGTACAACGCGCTCGTCCGGCTGGACACCATCAACGGGATGGACCCGGAGGAGGCCCGCGGCCGCCCGGAGTTCACCAAGCTGACCCCGCTGTACCCGCAGGACCGGCTGCGCCTCGAGACCGAGCCACACCTGCTCACCACCCGGGTCATCGACCTGGTCATGCCGGTCGGCAAGGGCCAGCGCGCGCTGATCGTCAGCCCGCCCAAGGCCGGCAAGACGATGGTGCTGCAGTCGATCGCCAACGCGATCACCACGAACAACCCGGAAGTCCACCTCATGGTCGTGCTCGTCGACGAGCGGCCGGAGGAGGTTACCGACATGCAGCGGTCGGTGAAGGGCGAGGTCATCGCCTCGACCTTCGACCGCCCGCCGGCCGACCACACCAACGTCGCCGAGCTGTCCATCGAGCGGGCCAAGCGTCTGGTCGAACTCGGCCACGACGTCGTCGTGCTGCTCGACTCGATCACCCGGCTGGGCCGTGCGTACAACCTGGCCGCCCCCGCCTCCGGCCGCATCCTCTCCGGCGGCGTCGACTCGACCGCGCTGTACCCGCCGAAGCGCTTCCTCGGCGCGGCGCGGAACATCGAGAACGGCGGCTCACTGACGATCATCGCCACGGCGCTGGTCGAGACCGGCTCGACGATGGACACGGTCATCTTCGAGGAGTTCAAGGGCACGGGTAACGCCGAGCTGAAGCTCGACCGTAAGATCGCCGACAAGCGCATCTTCCCCGCGGTCGACGTCGACGCCTCCAGTACCCGTAAGGAGGACATCCTCCTCGCCCCCGACGAGCTCGCGATCATGCACAAGCTGCGCCGCGTCCTGCACACCCGGGAGAACCAGCAGGCGCTGGAGCTGCTGCTCGACCGGCTCAAGCAGACCCGGACGAACTACGAGTTCCTCATGCAGATCGCGAAGACGGCCCCGCCGCAGGACTAGCGCCGAGCGCCCCTACCAGTGCGGGGGCGGACCCGCCACGCGCGGGAACACCCCGGCCGGTCGCGGCGTTTCGGATCGGCGGGGCGCGGGCCGACGGCCGCGGCGCCCCGCTCTGGCAGACTGGAACGGACCGGCTCCGGTTCACGCCCTCCACACGGGAACGGCGACCCGGCGGCCATATCGAAAGAGGAACCCCATGAGGCCTGATATCCACCCGACCTACCACGAGACGACCGTGACCTGTACCTGCGGGAGCGTGTTCACCACCCGCAGCACCAAGGACAACGGCGTGGTGAACGCCGAGGTCTGCTCGCAGTGCCACCCGTTCTACACGGGCAAGCAGAAGATCCTCGACGTCGGTGGGCGGGTCGAGAAGTTCGAGCGCCGGTTCGGCCGGCGGCGCCCCGGCGAAAAGGTCGGCGGCGCCAAGTAGCGCGGTCGCGGCGCCCGTCCGGATCCCGGACGGGCGCCGTTTGCGTCCGGGGCGGCTGGCGCCGTCCCGACGTCGGGACCCGAAGCCTCGGGCTCCCGAAATCCTCCGGTTCCCGGGAGAGCGCGGCGTTTCCGGGGCCCGAGACGTGCGAAGAGGAAACACCATGACGTCCCCGCTCGACGGCCTCGTCGCGGAGCACGCCCAGATCGAGGGGCAGCTCGCCGATCCGGCGGTGCACAACGACCCCGCGAAGGCTCGAGCCCTCAGCCGCCGCTATGCGCAGCTCGCCCCGGTCGTCGACCTCGCCCGGGAGCTGGAGCGCGTCTCCGACGACCTGTCCACCGCCCGTGAGTTCGCCGCCGAGGATGCCTCCTTCCGCGCCGAGGCGGTGGAACTCGACGCCGCGCTCGCCGGCCTCAACGAGCGGGTGCGCGCGTACCTGGTGCCCGTCGACCCGGACGACGCCCGCGACGCGATCCTCGAGGTCAAGGCCGGCGCGGGGGGCGAGGAGTCGGCCCTGTTCGCCGGTGACCTGCTGCGGATGTACCTGCGGTACGCCGAGCGGCGCGGCTGGAAGACCGAGATCCTCGACTCCAACCCGTCGGACCTCGGCGGCTACCGCGACGTCAGCGTCGCGGTGAAGTCCCGCGGCTCGTCCGGCGACGGGGTGTACGGCCGGCTGCGGTTCGAGGGTGGGGTGCACCGCGTGCAGCGGGTGCCGGTCACCGAGTCGGCCGGGCGGATCCACACCTCCGCGGCCGGCGTGCTCGTGCTGCCGGAGGCCGAGGACGTCGACGTCGACATCGACCCGAACGACCTGCGCATCGACGTGTTCCGCTCGTCGGGCCCCGGCGGGCAGAGCGTGAACACCACCGATTCGGCGGTCCGCATCACCCATCTGCCGACCGGTGTCGTGGTGTCCTGCCAGAACGAGAAGAGCCAGCTCCAGAACAAGGAGTCGGCGCTGCGGATCCTGCGCGCCCGGCTGCTCAGCGCGGCGCGGGAGCGGGCCGAGTCCGAGGCGTCGCAGGCCCGCGCGAGCCAGGTCCGCACCGTTGACCGTTCGGAACGCATCCGGACGTACAACTTCGCCGAGAACCGCATCGCCGACCATCGGGTCGGCTACAAGGCGCACAACCTCGACCAGGTTCTCGACGGCGAACTCGACGAGGTGCTCGACGCGCTCACCGCCGCCGACCTCGAAGCCAGGCTGGCGGCCCAGACATCGTGACCGGACCCGCGGCGACCCGCGGGTCCCGTCCTACGGCGCCAGCGCCAGCGCCAGAACCGACACCGACACCGGCACCGGCCGGGCTTGCCGCGCTGCTCGCGGACGCGACGGAGCGGCTGCGCGCGGCCGGGGTGGACAGCCCGCGGGCCAACGCCGAGCAGCTCGCCGCCTTCGCCCTGGATGTTCCGCGATCCCGGCTGGTGCTCGTCACCGAGGTGGCCGGCCCCGCCGCCGAGCGCTTCGCGGAGCTGGTGCGCCGGCGGGCGGACCGGGTGCCGCTGCAGCACCTGACGGGCGTCGCCGGCTTCCGCTACCTCGACCTGGCCGTCGGCCCCGGGGTGTTCGTCCCACGGCCGGAGACGGAGTCGGTGGCCGGCTGGGCGATCGACTGGCTGCGGGGCCGGGCCCAGGACGACGGTCGCGGCGTGGCGGGCGACGCCGGCCCGGTGTGTGTGGATCTGTGCGCCGGCTCGGGGGCGATCGCGTTGTCGCTGGCCGGGGAGGTGCCGGGAGCCCGGGTGCACGCCGTCGAGGTGGACGCGGCGGCGCTGGTGTGGCTGCGGCGTAATGTGACGGCCAGCGGCCGGGCGGTCGAGGTGCACGAGGCCGATGTGTGCACCGAGCCGCCGGCGTCGCTGACTCGGCTGGCAGGCGCGGTCGACCTGGTTGTCAGTAACCCGCCGTATCTACCCGATGCCGATCGGGCCGCGGTGCAACCCGAGGTCGGCGAATACGATCCGGCGCTGGCGCTCTGGGGCGGCCCCGACGGTCTCGACGTGGTGCGGGCCGTGGTGGCGCTGGCCGCGAGGCTGCTGCGCCCTGGTGGCCGGCTCGTCGTCGAGCACGCCGACGGCCACGGCGCCGCCGCCGTGGCGCTGGCCCGCGCCGACGGCCGGTGGAGGGACATCCGCGACCACCCCGACCTGGCCGGCCGGGATCGTTTCGTCACAGCTCGGCGTGCTGTCCACGGCAGCACCGGGTGACTGGAAGGACGGGCTGATGCAGCGCTTCGACTGTTCCGACGAGGCCGAGCGATCCCGTGGGCTGACGGCGGCGGCCGCTGTCGTCGGCCGCGGCGAGCTGGTCGTGCTGCCCACCGACACCGTCTACGGCCTCGGCGCCGACGCCTTCGACGGCGACGCCGTGGCCGGGCTGCTGGCCGCCAAGGGCCGTGGGCGCACCATGCCCGTGCCGGTGCTGATCGGCTCCTGGCGCACCCTCGACGGCCTGATCGACCGGGTCACCCCGCAGGTGCGGGATCTGACCCAGGCGTTCTGGCCAGGCGGGCTGACCCTGGTGGTCCGCCACGTCCCGTCCCTGCGGTGGGATCTCGGTGACGCGCGGGGCACGGTCGCGGTGCGGATGCCGCTGCACCCCGTCGCCATCGAGCTGCTGGGCCGCACCGGGCCGATGGCGGTCTCCAGCGCGAACATCAGCGGCCAGCCGCCGGCCACCACCGCCGACGAGGCCCTGACCCAGCTCGGCGGCGCCGCCGAGGTCTACCTCGACGGCGGCCCGTGCCGGGACGCGACACCGTCCACGATCGTCGACTGCACCGGTGACGTGCCGGTCGTGGTCCGCGCGGGGGCGGTCACCCTCGAGACGCTGCGTGAGGTTCTTCCGCTCATCCGCGAGCCAGCCGGCCGCTAGGGGCCCGGCCGCGGTCGCCGACCCCCGGGCCGAGTGGAGTACCGCGGCGGGGGAGAGGACCATGGAGGCGGATCGGTTGAGACGGACGCTGGAGGTGGACAGGTCATGAGCACCCCGTTCTGGGGCCCGGACTTCGGCCAGCTCGCCGACACCGACCCGGAGATCGCCGAGGTGGTGCTCGACGAGCTCGCCCGGTTGCGCGGTGGCCTGCAGCTCATCGCCAGCGAGAACCTGACCTCGCCGGCGGTGCTCGCCGCGCTCGGCTCGACCCTGTCGAACAAGTACGCCGAGGGCTACCCGGGTCGCCGGTACTACGGCGGCTGCGAGGTCGTGGACCGGGCGGAGGAGATCGGGATCGCGCGGGCGAAGGAACTCTTCGGCGCCGAGCACGCCAACCTGCAGCCGCACTCCGGCGCGTCGGCGAACTTCGCGGTGTACGCGGCGTTGCTCAACCCCGGGGACACGGTGCTCGCGATGTCGCTGCCGCACGGCGGTCACCTCACCCACGGCAGCAAGGTGAGTTTCTCCGGGAAGTGGTTCGACGTCGCCGCGTATGGCGTGCGCGAGGACACCGAACTCATCGACTACGACCAGGTCCGCGAGCTCGCCCGGGAACGCCGCCCGAAAATGATTATCTGCGGTGCGACGGCCTATCCCCGCCTGATCGACTTCGCCGCGTTCCGATCCATCGCCGACGAGGTCGGCGCGTGGCTGATGGTCGACGCGGCCCATTTCATCGGTCTGGTCGCCGGTGGGGCGATCCCGAGCCCGGTGCCCTATGCCGACGTCGTCAGTTTCACCACGCACAAGGTGCTGCGCGGCCCGCGCGGCGGAATGATCCTGGCCCGGGAGGAGTTGGCGGCCCGCATCGACAAGGCGGTGTTCCCGTTCAGCCAGGGCGGCCCGCTGATGCACGCCGTGGCCGCGAAGGCGGTCGCGCTGCGCGAGGCGGCCACCCCGGCCTACGCCCGGTACGCTCGGCAGGTCATCGCCAACGCGCAGGTGCTCTCCGGCGGCCTCGCCGCCGAGGGCATCAGGCCGGTCGCGGGTGGTACCGACACCCACCTCGCCCTGCTCGACCTGCGTGAGCTCGACGTCAGCGGGCGGGACGCGGAGGCGCGGTGCGGCGCGGCCTCGATCACGTTGAACAAGAACGCGATTCCCTATGACCCGCAGCCACCCGCGATCTCCTCGGGGATCCGGGTGGGCACCCCGGCTGTCACCACCCAGGGCATGGGCGAGGGCGAGATGAAGGAGATCGCCGGGCTGATCGCCCGGGCGGTGCGCGATCCGGCGGCAGCCGCGGAGATTGCCACCGCGGTGTCAGCGCTTGTCACGAAATATCCGGCCTATCCGCGGTAGGGCGTGCGCGGCGGCCCGGACGTAAGGCCCTTGGCGGTTCCCGGTTCCATCCTCCTCGGCGGTGGGAGTTTCCGAACGGTGCGCGAGTACCTGCTCGTCTTCGTGGTCTCGGCGGCGGTGACGTTTCTCGCGACACCGCTGGCCAGGTCCTTCGCTCTGCGCATCGGCGCTGTCGCCGGGGTCCGTGCCCGGGACGTGCACGCCACGCCCACCCCGCGCCTCGGCGGCCTGGCGATGCTCGCCGGGCTGTACGCGGGCCTGGAGGTGGCGGACCGGCTACCGTTCCTGTCGGTGGTCTCCCAGGACTGGTCGGAGACCCGCGCGGTGCTCGTCGCCGGGACCCTGATCTGCCTGCTCGGCGCCGCGGACGACCGCTGGGAGCTGGACTCGCTGACCAAGCTCGCCGGCCAGGTCGCGGCCGCCGGGATCATGGTGCTGCTCGGCGTCCAGTGGTCCTTCGCCATCAACCGGGACAGCGAGACGACGCTCAGCCTCGGCCCGGAGACGGCCGTCCCGCTGTCGATCCTGGCCACGGTCGTCATGATCAACGCGATGAACTTCATCGATGGCCTGGACGGGCTGGCCGCGGGCGTGGCGGCGATCGCGTCGCTCGCGACGTTCTACTTCGCCTACGAGATCGCGGTGATCGACGGGTTCTACCGGGCCTCGCCCGCGGCCCTGCTCGCCGCGGTCACCGCCGGGGTCTGCATCGGGTTCCTACCGCACAACTTCAACCCGTCGCGATTGTTCATGGGCGACTCCGGCTCGATGCTCATCGGCCTGCTGTCCGCCGCCTCGATGATCTCCGTGACTGGTCAGGTGGCGTACGGGGGTTACGCTGGACCCTCCCGGTCGTATCCGTCGCTCATTCCGTTGGCGATCCCGCTGGCCGTCCTCGCGGTTCCGTTCCTCGATCTCGGTCTCGCGGTGATCCGGCGGACCCGGGCGGGCCGGTCGCCGTTCGCGGCCGACAAGATGCATCTCCACCACCGCATGCTGGAGATCGGTAATTCGCACGTGAGGGCGGTTCTCTTCATGTATTTCTGGGCGGCTCTGGTCGGGTTCGGCGGGGTGGCCGCGTCGTTCTCCTCGTCGCCGCTGCCGATCCTCGTCGCCACGGTCGGGGTAGGGCTCGCGGCGCTGCTCGCGCTGCTGGTCCGGACGCAGAAGTCGGCGCGGGCATGATCGTGCCAGCGGCCCGGGTGATCCGGCTCGGCCTCGCGCTCACCGCCGTGCTCGCCCTGCCCGCGATCGGCCTCGCGGCGATCCTGCGCGGTGGGTCCGGCGCCGTGAGCGCGGTGCTGGGACTGGGGATCGTGGTGGTGTTCTTCAGCCTCAGCAAGCTCGCGGTCGGCGCGGTCGCCCGCCGGGCGCCTCAGCATCTGCTGGCCGCCGCGCTCGGCACCTACATTTTCAAGATCGCGGTGCTCGGTGGGCTGCTGTTGTCGATCCAGGACAGCTCCACGCTCGACCTGCCGGCGCTCGCCTGGACGATCTTCGTCGGGGTGTTCGTCTGGATGGGCGCGGAGCTGTGGGTCGCGACCCACACCCGGGTGCCGTTCTACGACCCCGACCGACCCGGCGCGTGGGATCCCGTGCGGCCCGCGCAGCGCCCGCCGCGATGACGAGCACGGGATCGGACGGTTCCGCCAGCGGTGGCGCGGGCCGGCGCCCGCCCAAACGTGCCCCCGACAGGGGAATTTCCGCTGAGTCGGCCGGGCCCGCCGGAGCGCCGGAGAATGCCAGCTCGCCCGGGGTCCCAGGCCGCCTCGGTGAGCCGACGGCCACGCGGACGGCTTCCGCCGACGCACAGGCCCGCCGCGCCGCTCGATCCGGACGACCTGCCCGATCCGGGCGGCCGGTCCGGTCGGCGGGACTGGTCCGGTCCACGGCGCCGGCGAGGTCCGCCCGACCCACCCGGCGCACGACCTCCGCGCAGCCCGCAGAGGCTTGGAACATCTTCGGAACTCTGATCGCCGGTATGACGTTCTGGGGATTGGTGGGGTTCGGTGCGGATCGGTTGTTCGGCTTTCGGGCCCTGTTCCTGCCGATCGGGCTGGCGCTGGGGATCGCCGCTTCGCTGTACCTGGTGATCTACAAAGTCACTCGCCGCTAGCCCGGTCGGCTAGTGCCGTGCCCCTTTTGTCGGTCTTTTTGGGCGAGCGTGCCAATCGTCCCGTAAGCGGCCTCCGATAGTCCTGACCTCCGCGTCCCGAATGACCTAGGCGTTCCCGTCAGGTGGACCTAGGTTGGCGGCCATTGCCGGCTGTTCGATGGGTGCGGTCGGACGGATTCGTCGGGATCCCGCCGGCCGGCTGGGAAATCTGCCGTGAACGTCCGCTCTTACGCCTTCGGGCGGTCATGACCTCGCAGGTCATCGACGGAGCGGCCGATAGCGGCAACAGTGGGGGACAGGTGGTGCGTCGACGAAGGGAGTAGCGGTACGGTGGCGGAAAGTGCTCATCTCGCCGCGAAGTCGGCCCATGGTCGACGGTGGGCCGCGAGCCGAAACGGGACGTCACGAGATGGTCACGCAATGTGGAAACGTCATCAACGGAGTGAAACCCCCGGACAACGCGCACATGAACCAGGGTGAACCTCGAACCGAGTTCGTGCCTGCGGCGCGCCGGTGTGGATAGTATCGCGGGCAACAGGGCGCCGGCCCGTCGACACCCGTCCGGGTTCGACGCTGGCGGGGCGCTCTTCGAGGCGCTGCCACCGGTTGGCAACGGGTCGTTCTTCGGTGTGGGCGTGTCGTGCGAACCCGGTAGGGTGGTGGCAATCTGCTGCCGGCACGGCAAGCTCACTGAGCCGTGGGTGCCTTACTTAACTGATCATGGAGGTGTTAGCTGTGCCGGTCCTCGCTGATGAGGGCTTCCAGGGCCCCACGAAGGAGGTCTTCCAGACTCCGCACTGGTTCGACATCGGGATCGGCTCGGCCAACTTCTATCTCAACAAGGCCACCGCACTCACGATCTTCGCGGCCGTGTTTGTCGCTGTGATCTTCTGGCTGGGTTTCCGTCGAGCTAAAATCATACCTCGCGGGATCCAGAACCTGTGCGAGTCCGCGTACGACTTCGTCGATGTGCAGATCGCCCGCGGCGTGATCGGGGAGAAGGGCGCCAAGTACACGCCCTACCTGCTGGTTCTGTTCAGCTTCGTGCTGGTCGGCAACTCCCTCGCGGTCATCCCGGGCGCCCAGTTCCCGGCGACGTCGCGGGTCGCGGTGCCGATGGTCCTGTCGATCATCACCTACGTGATGTTCAACTACGCGGGGATCAAGGCCAACGGCGCGCGCGCGTACTTCAAGGAGATGGTCGACCCGGCGCCGACGGCGCCGCTCGGCATCCGGGTGATCCTGGCTCCGATCGAGGTCCTCTCGACGCTCATCGTGCGGCCCTTCACGCTGGCCATCCGACTGTTCGCGAACATGTTCGCCGGCCACCTCCTGCTGCTGGTCTTCTCGCTGGGCGCGGACTACCTGCTGCCCAAGCCCCCTTACGTGATCGGCGTCCTGTCCCTGCTCGTCGCGATCGTCCTCACGGCGTTCGAGCTTGTCATCGACGCTCTCCAGGCGTACATCATCACCATTCTCACCGCCGCGTACATCGGTGGCGCGATGTCGCACGGAGAGCACGAGGTTGCTCCGTCCGAGGATCTCGCCGAGCACGCCCCGGTGGGCGTGCCCGCAGCGGCCCACGCCTAGTTTTCTTCCCTCCCTACCTGCACCGGCCGAGTCCCGGTGCCCGACTGAATAGGAAAGCACCGTGTCCGACCCCTCGATCATTCTCGCCTCAAAGGACGCTGTGACCGGGAGCCTCGGCGCCGTGGCCTACGGTCTGGCCGCCATTGGCCCGGGTATCGGCATCGGCCTCATCTTCGGCCTCGGCGTCCAGGCAATCGCCCGGCAGCCCGAGGCGGAGCAGGTCGCCTTCCGGTACATGCTGATCGGATTCGCCCTCGCCGAGGCCCTTGCGCTCATCGGCTTCGTTGTTCCCTTCGTGTTCCCGTAAACCGGCGGAGCGACCATGAGCGCAACAGCCACTATCCTTCTCGCCGCTGCCGAAGGCGGCCACTCTGACGAGAACGTCCTGATTCCGCCGCTGAGTGAACTGCTCATCGGCACCCTGGCCTTCGGCCTGCTGGTGGCCTTCTTCTTCTGGAAGATCCGGCCGCAGGTCAGCAAGGTCTACGCGGAGCGCACCGACCGCATCGAGGGCGGGCTCGCCCGCGCCGAGGCGGCGCAGCGCGAGGCGCAGGCGGTGCTCGAGCAGTACCGCGCGCAGCTGGCCGAGGCTCGCGCCGAGGCCGGCCGCATCCGCGAGGACGCGCACACCGAGGGTCGTCAGATCGTCGATGAGCTGCGGACCTCGGCTCAGCGGGAGATCGCTGAGATCAAGGAGCGTGCCGACGCCCAGCTCGCGGCCGACCGGGCGCAGATCGTCGCCCAGGTTCGCCGGGAGGTCGGAGAGCTCGCGATCGACCTGGCCTCGAAGATCGTGGGCTACCAGGTCGAGAGCAGCACCACCCAGTCGCGGCTGATCGACGACTTCATCGCCGCGCTGGACAACTCGAGTGAGGGTGGCGCCCCGGCGGCCCCCCGCGGGCCCCGGGGCTGTCCGTGGTGGGATCCTCGACGCACCCGCTCCCCCCCGCCCCGGCAAAAAAACTTAAAACAATCGCCGCGCCCGGGCGGGGCCGCCCCCCCCCCCCGCCCCCCCCCCCCCCCCCCGCCGCCCCCCCCCCCCGCCCCCCCCCCCCCCCCCCCCCCCCCCCCCCCCCACCGGTCGGGCCAGGGGGCTGACGGTGGAGGGAGCCTCGAGGCACGGGCTCGCCGCCGCGCGGGCAACACTCGACCAGGTCATGGCGACGGCGCCCGGGACAGTCGCCGGCGCGGACGCTGGTCGGGTGGCGGGCGACCTGCGGGCCGTCGCGGAGCTGCTTCGCAGCGAGCCGACCGTGCGCCGGGCGCTCACCGACCCGGGCGCGCCGGCGACGGCGCGCACGGAGCTCGCCACCCGGCTGCTCGGCAGCCAGGTCGCCGGCGAAAGCCTGGCGATCGTGCACACCGCGGTCAGCTCCCGCTGGTCGCGACCAGGGGACCTTCGCTTCGCGCTGCAGGAACTGGGCGTCGAGGCGTTGCTGGTCGAGGCCGAGCGGGACGGATCGCTGGAGGAGGTCGAGGACGAGCTGTTCCGTTTTGGTCGCATCCTCGGCCAGAACCCGCAGCTCGCACTCGCACTGACCGACCCCGCGGCGCCCGCGGAGGTCAAGGACGCCCTGCTGGCCCGGCTGCTCTCCGGCCGGGCCCACTCGGTCACCGTCCGGCTGGCCCAGCAGGCCGCGGCCGACCGCGTGCACGGCGACGTCGAGCGTCGCCTGGCGGACTTCAGCCGGATCGCCGCCGCCCGCCGGGGGCGGGTGGTGGCGATCGTGCGGACAGCGGTGCCGCTGAGCGACGATGCCCAGGCTCGCCTGAGCGCCGCGGTCAGCCGGTACTTCGGCCGTCAGATCCAGGTTCAGGTCGACCTCGACCCCAGCCTTCTCGGTGGAGTCGTGGTCCAGGTCGGTGACGAGGTGGTGGACGGCAGCGTGCTGCGCCGTCTGGTCGCCGCGCGCCGGGCGATCCTCCGGTAGTCCGGCGGCGATGATGACCATGTCAGCGATGAACGACGAAGGACGTAAGCGATGACTGAGCTCTCCATCCGGCCGGAGGAGATCCGCGACGCCCTACGGGAGTACGTCGACTCCTTCCAGGCCACCTCCGCCGGCCGGGAGGAGGTCGGCCGGGTCGTCGTCACCGGTGACGGGATTGCCCGGGTCGAGGGCCTCCCGCACACCATGACCAACGAGCTGCTCGAGTTCTCCGGCGGCGTGCTGGGTCTGGCGCTGAACCTCGAGGTCGGCGAGATCGGCACCGTCATCCTCGGCGAGTCCGAGCACATCGAGGAGGGCCAGGAGGTCCGCCGCACCGGCGAGATCCTCGCGGTCCCGGTCGGTGACGGCTTCCTCGGGCGGGTCGTCGACCCGCTGGGTCGCCCCATCGACGGCCTCGGTGAGATCCAGACCGAGGGCACCCGTGCCCTGGAGCTGCAGGCTCCCACGGTCGTCCAGCGTCAGCCGGTGAAGGAGCCGCTGCAGACGGGCATCAAGGCGATCGACGCCATGACCGCCATCGGCCGCGGCCAGCGCCAGCTGATCATCGGCGACCGGCAGACCGGCAAGACCACGGTGGCCATCGACGCGATCATCAACCAGCGGGACAACTGGGCCTCTGGTGATCCGAAGAAGCAGGTCAAGTGCGTCTACGTGGCCATCGGCCAGAAGAAGACGACCATCCGCGAGGTGGTGAACACCCTCGAGGAGGCCGGCGCGCTGGCCTACACCACGATCGTCGCCGCCCCCGCGGACGAGCCGGCCGGCTTCAAGTACATCGCGCCGTACTCGGGCTCCGCCATCGCCCAGCACTGGATGTACAACGGCCAGCACTCCCTGATCGTCTTCGACGACCTGTCCAAGCAGGCCGAGGCGTACCGGGCGATCTCGCTGCTGCTGCGCCGCCCGCCGGGCCGTGAGGCCTACCCGGGCGACGTGTTCTACTTGCACTCCCGCCTGCTGGAGCGCTGCGCGAAGCTGTCCGACGAACTCGGCGGCGGCTCGCTGACCGGACTGCCGATCATCGAGACGAAGGCCAGCGACATCTCGGCCTACATCCCGACGAACGTCATCTCGATCACCGACGGGCAGATCTTCCTCGAGTCGGACCTGTTCAACCAGGGTGTGCGCCCGGCCATCAACGTGGGCACCTCGGTGTCCCGGGTGGGCGGCAGCGCGCAGACCAAGGCGATGAAGTCCGTCGCCGGCCGCCTGCGCCTGGACCTGGCCCAGTACCGCGAGCTGGAGGCGTTCTCCGCCTTCGGTTCCGACCTGGACAAGGCCTCCCGTGACCAGCTTGCCCGGGGTGCCCGCCTCGTCGAGCTGCTCAAGCAGCCGCAGAACCAGCCGTACCCGATCGAGCGCCAGGTCGTGTCGATCTGGGCCGGCACCACCGGCAAGCTCGACGACGTGCCGGTCGGTGACGTGCGCCGGTTCGAGTCGGAGTTCCTCGACTACGTCGGTCGCAGCGCGGCATCGGTCTACGACTCGATCCTGGGCTCCGGCAAGCTCGGCGACGACACGATCGCGCAGCTCGAGTCGGCGATCGCCACCTACAAGGGGCAGTTCACCCTCACGGACGGCACGCCGCTGGTCAACGAGGCGGCGGCGAGCCCGCTCGACCGTGCGCAGGTGGGTCAGGAGAGCATCTCGGTGCACCGGCCCGCGTCGCGCAAGCCGGCCGAGGGCTGATCCATGGCGGGGCAGCTTCGTGAGTACCGGCGGCGGATCCGTTCCGTCCAGTCGACAAAGAAGATCACCAAGGCGATGGAGCTGATCGCCGCCTCCCGGATCGCCAAGGCGCGTGCCCGGGTCGCGGCGGCCCGCCCCTACGCCGAGGAGATCACCCGGGTGATTGAGGCGGTGGCGTCGCAGACGACGATCAGCCACCCGCTGACCACCGAGCACGCGCAGGCCACCCGCGCCGCGGTCGTCGTGATCACCAGTGACCGCGGGCTGGCGGGTGGCTACAGCTCGAACGCGCTCAAGCGCACCAACGAGCTGATCGAGCTGCTGCGCACGGAGGGCAAGTCGATCGAGCTGCACGTCGTCGGCCGCAAGGGAGTGGGCTACTACCGCTTCCGCGACCGGACGATCGACGGTGAATACACCGGCTTCTCCGAGCAGCCGTCCTACGGCGACGCCAAGTCGGTCGCGGACGC
Organism: Frankia sp. AgKG'84/4; assembly: GCF_023242965.2. Classification (GTDB taxonomy): domain Bacteria; phylum Actinomycetota; class Actinomycetes; order Frankiales; family Frankiaceae; genus Frankia. Next base: position 7,048 of record NZ_JALKFU020000030.1, on the reverse strand, counting down.
GCTGATCTCCTCGTTCGTCGCGGCCGCCGAGGACGGTGGGGTGGACGAGATCCACGTCGTCCACACCGAGTACCTTTCGGCGCTCACCCAGACGCCGGTCGCGCGGCGGCTGCTGCCGATGGTGCTCACGGAGACCGACCAGCCGCCGACGGGCGGACCGCTGCCCCAGTACGAGTTCGAACCGTCCGCGGAGGCGGTGCTCGACGCTCTCCTGCCCCGGTACGTCGAGAGCCGCCTGTACGCGGCGATGCTGGAGTCGGCGGCCTCGGAGTCGGCGGCGCGGCAGCGCGCGATGAAGTCCGCGACGGACAACGCCGAGGACCTCGCCCGCAGCTACAGCCGGCTGGCGAACCGGGCCCGCCAGGACGCCATCACCCAGGAGATCTCCGAGATCGTGGGCGGCGCGAACGCCCTGGCCTCGGCTTCCTGAGCGGAGACGTCCGGCTTGTCATCGCGTTGTTCGCCCCGGTAGGTGACACTGAGATGCGGGGTGACACTGGGATCGGGGAGCCCCCGCGCGGGAGGGGTCCGACCCGGTCGGCGTGACCGGCCATGACGTAGAGCGACCATGACGTAGAGCGACCACAACCGAGTAGGACGGCGCGGGCAGGTGCGGCGGGCGGGGACGATCCCGTCGCACCGACGCGTCGGAGGTGCCAGAGAACGGCTAGCCCGAGGCTGCGGCGACGGGCAACGATGGGAAACTGAGGACGCCATGACCGTCACCACCAGCTCGCCGGCCCCGGCGGAGGGCCGGGCTCCGGGCGTCGGCCGGGTCGCCCGAGTCATCGGACCGGTCGTCGACGTGGAGTTCGCGCCGGACGAACTTCCTGAGATCTACCGAGCCCTCGAGGTCGACCGCACGATCGGCGGCCAGACCCTGACGCTGACCCTCGAGGTCGCCCAGCACATCGGTGACAACACCGTGCGGGCCATCTCGATGCAGCAGACGGACGGCCTCGTCCGTGGCGCGCCGGTGCGCGACACCGGCGCGCCGATCTCCGTGCCGGTCGGCGACGCCACCAAGGGGCACGTGTTCAACGTGCTCGGCAACCCGCTCGACGTGGAGTCGGTCAACGCCGAGACGCGCTGGCCGATCCACCGCACGGCCCCGGCGTTCGACCAGCTCGAGTCGAAGACGGAGATGTTCACCACCGGCATCAAGGTCATCGACCTGCTCGCGCCGTACGTGCGCGGTGGGAAGATCGGCCTGTTCGGCGGTGCCGGCGTCGGCAAGACCGTCATCATCCAGGAGATGATCCGCCGGGTCGCCAAGGAGTTCGGTGGCGTCTCGGTGTTCGCGGGCGTCGGCGAGCGCACCCGTGAGGGCAACGACCTGTTCCTGGAGATGACCGAGGCCGGCGTCATCGAGGACACCGCGCTGGTGTTCGGCCAGATGGACGAGCCGCCGGGCACCCGGCTGCGGGTCGCGCTCGGTGCGCTCACCATGGCCGAGTACTTCCGGGACGTCCAGAAGCAGGACGTGCTGCTGTTCATCGACAACATCTTCCGGTTCACCCAGGCCGGTTCCGAGGTGTCGACCCTGCTCGGCCGCATGCCGTCGGCCGTGGGCTACCAGCCCACGCTCGCCGACGAGATGGGCGTGCTGCAGGAGCGGATCACCTCGACGCGCGGTCACTCGATCACCTCGCTGCAGGCGATCTACGTCCCCGCGGACGACCTGACCGACCCGGCGCCGGCGACGACGTTCACCCACCTCGACGCCCAGACGGTGCTCGACCGGTCCATCTCCGACCTGGGGATCTACCCGGCCGTCAGCCCGCTGGACTCGAACTCCCGGATCCTCGACCCGCGCTACATCGGGCAGGAGCACTACGACACCGCCCGCGAGGTGCAGCGGATTCTGCAGCGTTACAAGGACCTGCAGGACATCATCGCCATCCTCGGCATCGACGAGCTCTCCGAAGAGGACAAGATCCTCGTCAACCGGGCCCGTCGTATCCAGCGGTTCCTGTCGCAGCCGTTCTTCGTGGCCGAGCAGTTCACCAACATCCCTGGCAAGTTCGTCCCGCTCGACGAGACGATCGACTCGTTCAAGCGGCTCACCAAGGGCGACTTCGACCACCTGCCCGAGCAGGCGTTCTTCATGTGCGGTGGCATCGAAGAGGCGGAGAAGAACGCGGAGAACCTCTGATGCCGATCAGGGTCGCGATCGTCTCGCCCGAGCAGGAGGTGTGGTCCGGCGACGCCGACATGGTCGTCGCCCGGACCACCGATGGTGACCTCGGCGTTCTGCCCGGCCACGTGCCGCTGCTCGGGGTGCTCGTCCCCGGCGGCACGGTCCGGATCAAGGCCGCCGGGCGTGAGATCGCCGCGGAGGTCGACGGTGGCTTCATCTCCGTCACCCGCCAGGGCGTCAGCATCCTGGCCGAGACGGCGACGCTGAGCGGCTGAACGGCTGAGCGGCACGGCTGAGCAGCACACGGGCGCGCTTCCCCAGCAGGGGAGGCGCGCCTTTCACGTGGCCTGGGCCGCTCACATGTTCAGGAGAAACTTCAGCACTTCCGTCATGCGCAGCAGGCGGTCCGGGTCCACGACGCCGAGGCGGCGGGTGAACCGCTGCTGGGACACGGACTTGACGTCCTCGACCTTCGCGTAGCTCGTCTCGCGCAGGCCGGTGCCGCCGGGGGCGAGCTCGACGTGGGAGGGCAGCCCGCGGCACGTCCTGGTGACGGGAACGACGATGGACAGGCCCGCGCGGCTGCGGTTAAGCCGATCCGCGGACACGACGACCGCCGGCCGGCGTAGCCCCTGCTCGTGCCCGATCGGCTCGCCGAAGTCGACCATCCACACCTCGCCGCGGCGAGGCGAGATCAATCCAGGCCGTCCCGCAGGGCCGGCGACTCGGCGCCACGCTCGGCTCCGACGCCATCCCAGCTGTCGGTGTCACCGGCGAGCTGCTCGTAGCCCTGTTCGAAACCGCGCCAGAACAGCTCGCGTTCGTAGGCCTCGACGGCCTCGTCGATGATGGTCTGCATCTGCTGCCCGGTGGTCGCGGCCATGGCCGCGACCCGCTGCCGCGTCCTGTCGCTCACGCGCACCGTGGTACTCATGATCACTAGTCTACAATTGAGTTGACTGGGCTGTCGACACTCCGGTATGCGCGCATCGCGCGGCCGCGTTCGCGGCGAGCCTGGCCCTCACGCGTGGGCTCCCGGCCGCCACAGCACGTCACCCTGGGGGTTGGCCACCCGGGCGAGGATGAACAACAGGTCCGAGAGTCGGTTGAGGTACTGGGCGGGCAGCGGGCCGGTGCGCTGCGCGTCGGCGTCCAGCAGCGCCCAGACGGAACGCTCCGCCCGGCGGGCCACCGTGCGCGCGGTGTGCAGCAGGGCGGCGCCCGGGGTGCCGCCGGGCAGGATGAACGAGTCGAGCTTCGCCAGGTCGGCGTTGAAGCGGTCGCACGCCTCTTCCAGCCGCTCGACGTAGGCGTTCGTGATCCGCAGCGGCGGATAGGCGGGCTCGGGCGTCACGGGCGTGCACAGGTCCGCGCCGACGTCGAACAGGTCGTTCTGCACCTGGTCGAGCACGGCGCGCACGTCCTCGGCCAGCCCGCCCAGCGCGAGCGCCATTCCGATCGCGGCGTTGGCCTCGTCGACGTCGGCGTAGGCGGCCAGCCTCGGGTCCGTTTTCGCCACCCGGGACATGTCGCCCAGCGCGGTCGTACCGTCGTCGCCGGTCCGCGTGTAGATCCGGGTCAGGTGCACCGCCATGCCCGCCAGTCTACGGAGCCCCCCTTTCAGGCGCCCGTCCCCGCCCGTCCCCGCCCGTCCCCGCCCGTCCCCGCCCGTCCCCGCGGAGCTCCCGGATCACGCGGCGGCCGGCCCGGGTGGGTGGGTGGGAGCGGGGCTTCGGGCCGCTTCTGCAGGCCTCCGCGCCCGCTTTGCCCCTACAGAAGCGGCCCCAAACCGGTCAGCCCGGTCAGCCCGGTCAGCGCGGTCAGCGCGGTCAGCGCGGTCGCGGCGGCTTGTCCGGGCAGGGAGCCGGGGCCAGGAACGCACCGGCCGTCGAGGACAGTCAGACGGCCGGGGAGCAGGCGTCTACCAGCGCCTCGTCGCCCAGCGGCGTCGCGCCGTCGATCACCCAGAGCGCGTCGTCGCGCGCCCCGGCGGCGTCCTCGTTGTCCGCCTTGCCTGGCCGACTGATGGATCGCGGCATTCGCACCCGTCGGCCCCTGAGCAGTCATGACGAAGCCTGTCGTCGCGGGTATCGCCGGTGGGAGTCGGGCGTTCGGACGGCGTGTCGGTCACGCCTTTTGGCGAGCGGCAATCACTAGGTTTCCCGCGCTCGTTCACTGAGCGTGTCGGGCGTGGTCTGCCATGAGGACGGGACGATTCTGGGGAATCGGCGCCGGGACACCGGTGGCTGGCAGATTCCCGGGGGAGTGCTGGAACGTGGTGAGACGTGCCAGCAGGGGCTGTGCCGGGAGATCGCCGAGGAGACAGGGGCGTGGGCCCGGTCGGCTTGCCGGGGTCCACCGGAACCTCCCGCGCGATGTCGTCGCCATGGTCCTGCTCCGCGGATGGGCCGATCCGGGCCGAGCCGATCCGGGCCGAGCCGATCCGGGCCGAGCCGATCCGGGCCGAGCCGATCCGGGCCGAGCCGATCCGGGCCAATCCGGGCCAATCCGGGCCGATCCGGGCCAGTGCGGAGGAGTCGCGGGAGGTCCGCTGGCTCACGGGGCCGAGGTCGATGCCAGGTTCGTGCCGGCGTTCGCGGTGCGGGTGACGGAGGCCCTGGCCGGGCTGGATGAGCCCTGGGTACGCATGCACGATGGGCTGTCCGCGCTCGACGTGGACGCCGGGGGATGAAGTATGCGCGCAGGGTGATGGCGGTCAATACGGTGGGGGTCGGTGAAGATCTTCATGCCAGGACCTAGCATCGAGGTCCGTGGAGCGCTTCGTCGTGACAGGCGGCACCCGGCTGATCGGCGAGGTCGCCGTCCCGGGTGCGAAGAACTCTGTCCTCAAGCTGATGGCGGCCAGCCTGCTGGCCTCCGGTCGCACGACCCTGACCGCCGTTCCCGACATCCTCGACGTCGCTGTGATGGGCGACGTGCTTGCCGGGCTGGGCGTGTCCGTGGTACGTGACGTGCGCCACGGCTGGCTGGGGCTGGACGTGCCGGACGAGCCCGGTGCCGCGGCCGACGGTGACCTCGTGCGCCGGATCCGGGCGTCGGTGGCGGTGCTCGGCCCGCTGGTGGCCCGGTGCGGGGAGGCCCGCGTGGCGCTGCCCGGCGGGGACGCGATCGGCTCGCGGGCGCTGGACCTGCATGTCAACGGGTTGGCCAAGCTCGGCGCGGTCATCGATGTCGAGGGCGGCGTGCTGGTCGCCCGCAACTCGGGGCGGCTGCAGGGCGCGACGATCTGGCTGGACTTCCCCAGCGTCGGCGCCACCGAGAACCTGCTGATGGCCGGCGTTCTCGCCAAGGGCACGACCGTGATCGACAACGCGGCCCGCGAGCCGGAGATCGCCGACCTGTGCGCGATGCTCACCGCGATGGGGGCCCGGATCGACGGCGCGGGCTCGTCCACGCTGGTGATCGACGGCGTGGACGCGCTGACTCCGGTGGAGCACCGGACGGTGCCGGACCGCATCGTCGCCGGCACGTACGCGGTGGGCGCGCTGATGACCGGCGGCGATGTCATGATCCGCGACGGCCGGGCCGGCCACCTCGGCATCGTGCTGGAGAAGCTGGCGCAGGCCGGCGCGGAGATCGACGTGCTGGCGGACGGCTTGCGCGTGGTCGGCCGGGAGCGGCCGCGATCGGTCGACGTGGTGACCCTGCCCTATCCCGGGTTTCCGACGGACCTGCTGCCGCAGATCATCGCCCTGGAGTCGATCAGCTCCGGAACCTCGCTGATCACCGAGAACGTCTTCGACAGCCGCTTCGTGTTCTGCCGGGAGCTGCACAAGCTCGGCGCGGACCTGCGCACGGACGGCCATCACGTCGTCGTGCGCCCGGCGCGGCGCCTCACGGGCGCCCAGGTGATGGCCTCCGACGTGCGTGCCGGGGCGGCCCTGGTGCTCGCCGGGCTGGTCGCCGACGGTGAGACGGTGGTGACCGACGTCCATCACATCGATCGGGGCTACGCCAGCTTCGTGGAGAGCCTGACGGCGCTCGGCGCGAACATCCGCCGCGTCACCGACGACGGGGCGGGCTAGGCCCCGGCGAGCGCGTGGGCGGCGCGGTCCGCGTCGGCGGCGAACACCAGCACGTGCCGGCGGCGCCGCGGGCGGGACACGATGTTGCCGGCGGCGTCGATGTGCAGCGGCACCAGCGCCAGCGCCCAGGTGGACCGGATGCCCTGGGCGCGCAGCGCGGCCCGGGCGAGGCTCACCTCGACCTCGGTGTCGACGACGACGACCGGGACGAGCAGCCCGAAGTCGAGATCGAACACGACCCCGCTGGGCAGCGACCGCGCGGGCAGGCTCGCCCACCGGGCGGCGACGATCAGCCCGGCGACGGCCATCAGCGCGATGACCGGTTCGATGAGGTATTCGACCGTGATCACGACTGAAAGACCCCTCCCGCCTCGCGGCCCGCCGCGTTCGTCCTGCGTTTTCATCGTCGCAGACGCGGGCGACGTAACCGGCGCGAATCCGACACGATTCCGCCACGGAATTCAACAGAGGAAACATCCGAACCCCGTACCTGGGACTATTCATGTACCCGGCCCCGACCCCTGTGGCCCCTGATGACAGCTCGGACGAGGCGGACAGCGCCTCACGACCACTCGCGCGATCGACGCGAGCTGGGCGAAAGCACCGGCGCCCGTCGCGGGCGAGCCGGGGACGGGAGATCACCATGAACCATGACGGTGGCACGCAGGTCCGCTGTCTGCCGGCGGCGGGCCGGGGTGGCGCGGGGGCATCGGTCCGGCTGGTCGGCCAGGTGGATGTGCGCACGGTGGGCGCCCTGCGTTCCCTGCTGCACGCCGCGATCGACGGCGGCACCGGCCCCCTGCGGGTCGACGTCGCCGGGCTGGAACTCGGTGACCACGCGGCGCTGGCGGTGCTGCTCGGC
>NZ_JALKFU020000309.1 GCF_023242965.2 Frankia sp. AgKG'84/4 | reverse complement strand
GTCGGTGCCGGCTCTGGCGCCGCTGCGGCGGGTGCGGCGGCGGCCGATGCCGGTGCGGGCGCCGGCACCGGCTCCGATGGCGGCAGGGGTACGGGTAGCGAGAGGGACTGCGGTGTCGATGGCGTGAAGACGGTCGCCGCCGAGGTGACGGTGGGCTGACCGACCTGCCAGAGCGCGACCAGGGCGATGACCGCCCCGAGCAGCAGCGCCGCGGTCCGCGTCAGCCACGGCGGGAACACCGCCCGCTGCACGTACGTACCCGGCGCGGTGACCGGCTCGCCGCCGGCAGGGCGCACCACCACGCCGTAGGTGTGGGACGTCTTCGGGCCGAACCAGGCCACCCTGGCCGGGGTCACCCGCAGTCGGACATGCGCGGCCCGCCCGGGCGCCACCTGCACGGAGGTCGCCGGGAAGCCGAGCCGGACGTGGTCGTCGCGACCCTCGCCGGCGACGGACGCGGTCAGCGGGGCGTTGCCGAAGTTGTCCACGGCCAGGCCGACCCGGGCACCCCAGCGGCCGCGGACCTTCGCCGGGACGAGCTGCGCGTCGGTGAGCTCGAACGGGGCGACGGTCAGGATGCCTTCCGGCACGGTGACCAGATCCGGATACCGGGTCGGGACGACCCGCACCGCATACGGGTGCAGGCCGGCGAAGGAGTCGGGGGAACGTGGCGGGGCGAACCGCACGGTGACCGTGGCGCTGGCGCCCGGCAGCAGGCGCAGCACCGCCGGACTGACCTCGGACCAGGCGGCCGGGTCGCCCACCACCTCGACCCGGAACTCGTCGACCACGTCGGCGCCGTTGCGGATCCGCAGAAGGACCTGCGCGGACTCGCCGACCTGGACGGAAACGGCCGTCGGTTCGAGGACGGCCCACAGGGACATGGACGCACGGTAGCTGCCCGACCACATCGGCAGAATGCCCTAATGGTCCGTAATGGGGGCACTGAGGCGGGACCGCCCGGACCCGGTGAGGAGCCGTCATCACGGGGACCGGACAATGCCGGCTGCTGCGCGACAGGTGCGGGGATCTCGCCCGGCCTTGCCGGTGCCCCTGTGGGCAGCGGGCCTACCCCCGACTGTGACCCGGTTGATCCTCCCGTCGGCGCGCGCCGGCCATGACACTGCTGACCGGCGTCAGCGGGAGCGGGAGGTCCCTCCCGGCCGGCAGTGGCCCGGCATCCGCATCGAAGAGGAGCTCAATGGCGACGTACCTGTCACCCGGCGTCTACGTCGAGGAGGTGGCCGGGGGCACCCGGCCGATCGAGGGCGTCGGCACCGCCGTCGCCGCCTTCGTCGGCCTGGCTCCGGGCGGGCCGCTGCACACGCCGACCCTGGTCACCAACTGGTCGCAGTACACGGCCGCCTTCGGCGGCTTCAGCGGTGGCTACTACCTGGCGGCCGCCGTCTACGGCTACTTCGAGAACGGCGGCTCGACCTGCTTCGTGGTGCGCGTCGGCGGGTCGCCCGATGACGTCGATGGGCCGGCGGGCACCGGCACCGACGTGGCACGGTCCGGCTCCGCGCGTGGGGGTCACGACCGGACGAACAACGACGCCGCCCCCGCGCGGGCGGGGTCCGCGGAGCCCGCTTCGCTTGTCAGTACGGCCGGCGTGCCGTCCCGGCTTGGCGCGTTCGAGATCGCCGCTCTGGCCGCCGGTACGACCGGCGCCCTCACGGTGGAGGTCGGCGACGCCGAGGGCGACGGAGGGGCCGAACGCTTCCGACTGACGGTGCGCGACGGCGACCAGGTTGTCGAGAGCCACGACGTGACCTCCCGCCGATCTCTGCGCGCCTACGTCGTCACGCACGTGCGGGAGAACTCGCGGCTGATCACCGTCCGCGAGGCCGATCCCGTCGGGCGCCTCGCCCGTCCGGACAACCAGACCGTCACCCTCGACCCGCCAGCACCGGCGGTGCCCACCATCGACGTCCCGACCCCCCTGGCGCCACGCGAGGCACCCGAGAGCGCATCGCGCGCCGACGGGGCGGGCGAGCTCACCGCCGCGCACTACATCGGTGATCCGGCCGACCGCACGGGGTTCGGCGGGCTCGAGGCGGTCGACGAGATCACCATGGTCAGCGTTCCAGACCTGATGAGTGCCTACGAACGTGGTCTGCTGGACGAGGAGGCGGTCCGGGCGGTCCAGACGAAGATGATCAGTCATTGCGAGCTGATGGGCGACCGGGTGGCCATCCTCGACCCGCCGCCGGGCCTCAATGCCCGGGAGGTTCACGTCTGGCGCCAGGAGACGGCCGGCTACGACTCCCGTTACGCCGCCCTGTACTACCCGTGGGTCAAGGTGCTCGACCCGGGCACCGGGCGGGCACGGACGGTCCCGCCGTCCGGGCACATCGCCGGAATCTGGGCCCGCAATGACGCCGAACGCGGCGTCCACAAGGCGCCGGCCAACGAGGTCGTGCGCGGCGCGATCGACCTTGACACCAGGATCACCCGGGGCGAACAGGATCTGCTCAACCCGGTCGGCGTCAACTGCCTGCGCGGATTTCCGGGCCGCGGGCTGCGGGTGTGGGGCGCGCGGACGTTGTCCTCCGACCCGGCCTGGCGCTACGTCAACGTGCGCCGCTATTTCAACTACCTGGAGGAGTCGATCCTCATCGGCACGCAGTGGGTGGTCTTCGAGCCGAACGACCATGCGTTGTGGGCCCGCATCCGCCGCAACATCTCGGCCTTCCTCGTGAACGAGTGGCGCGAGGGGGCGTTGTTCGGAGCCCAGCCGGAACAGGCCTACTACGTCAAGTGCGACGAGGAGACCAATACGCCCGAGTCGATTGATCTGGGGCGAGTGATCTGCGAGATCGGCATCGCTCCGGTCAAACCAGCCGAGTTTGTGGTCTTTCGGATCGCCCAGTTCTCCGGTGGCGCCGGTGAACTGGAGGAATGACGTGGATCGGCTTCCAGTCGGCGTGACCATGCCCGGGCGGCGATGTGCGGGCGACCGGCGCCGCGCCGGGCGCGAGGAAAGGTAAGGACTCGACATGTCCCTGTCCAGTGGCGACTCCATCGCCGCCCACAACTTCGCCCTTCAGATCGATGGCGTCCAAGTGGAGTACCTGTCCGAGGTGAGTGCGCTGTCCCTCGAGCAGGACGTCATCAAGTACGTGCAGAACTCGCCGAAGGGGGTGCCTTCGGTGAAGATGATGCCCGGTATCTCGCAGGGCGGCACCGTCACCGTCACCCGCGGGCAGACGCACAGCACGTCCTTCAGCTCCTGGATCAACGACTCGATGCGCGGCGACATGAGCAGCGCCCGCAAGAACGCCAGCATCGTGTTCATGGACTATGAGAACAAGCCGTTGAAGCGGTACGACCTGCGTAACGCCTGGTGTTGCAAGATCGAGAGTGGTGCGCCGAAGGCCGGTGAGGCCAGCGTGCTGACCGAGCAGGTCACGATCACTTTCGAGGAACTGGTCATCGGCTGATGCGCCGTTCCCTGCCGATCGGCTCGCACCCGCGCGCCGATCCGTCGCCCGAGCACCTCGCCACCACGGCGTCCGATGGCCTCGACGCGCGGGCCGGGCGGGCAGGGACAGCCGGACAGCGTGCGGGAGGCCCCGGGGCAACCGAGATGGCCGGGCCCGAAACGCTGCGGACCGAGTTCGAGTTCGATCTGCCCCGCGGGTACGTCGATGAGAACGGCACGGTGCACCGGCGGGGCTCCATGCGCCTAGCCACTGCCCGTGACGAGCTAGTACCTTTGCGCGATATCAGGGTGCGGGAGAACCCGCCCTACCTGTCCGTCGTCCTGCTCGCGAGGGTCGTGACGCGCCTTGGTGGCCTACCCCTGATCCACGACGGGATCATCGAGAACCTGTTCGCGTCCGACCTCGCCTTCCTGCAAGACCTCTACCAGCGCATCAACGCCGACGGCCACACGCGCGCGGCGGTGGTCTGCCCGTCCTGCGCGACCGACTTCGAGGTGGAGTTCGGCGGGAGCCGCCTGGGGGAATCGTGACGTACGCGGCCGAACACCTGCATGAGCAGGCCGCGTACCTCGCCTTCCACCTGCACTGGCCGCTCCCGGACATCCTCGATCTGGAGCACGCCGACCGTCAGCGCTACCTCGCCGAGACGGCCGCCCTGGTCGCGCGAGCACACGACGGGAGCTGACGTCAGTATGCGTATCAGCTGGTCGCGGCCGGGCCGCACAGCCGGCGAGACCGGCCCCGGGCGCCGCCGAGGCGAGCCGCACATGGGGACCGATCCCCTTGCGGCTGCTCCCGTCACGGACGCGAACACCCGTGCCGCAGGGGTCGGTGGCGGCCAGGCGTGGCGGGACCAGCCTCCGCAGCGCCTGGTGCTGCACGCGCCGAGCGTCACCGTCGCCCGCGCCTTTCACCGAAACCTGGCCACCTCCCGTGATCCGTCAGCTCGGCGGTACCAACAGCCGCTGATCCGCACCCGATCTCTGTCGCTGCTGTACCCGACCCCCGCCGCCGGCCCGCCGGATCCCGGCGGCCGCGACCTTGGCCTCCCACCGACCCCCGACGCCTCGCTGGTCGCCGCCCCCCCGCCCGGCCTCGCGCAGTCCTTGCGCGCCCCGCAGGACCTCGACACCCCCTCGCCTGGACCGCCGCCGCGCTCCCGGCCATCCCCGCCCTCAGCTCCTGGCATCCCGTCCCGTTCCGTCTCGTCACGGCCCGTCGTGTCTTCTGAGATCAGTGCTTCGCGGCCCCGTGTGGCGTCGCGGGCCGGACGGTCCTCAGGCGCGCGGCCGCTCGCCGCGGAGCCATCCAGCGCGCGGGTGGACGCGACGGCGCCATCCCGGGCCGTCGTGGCGCCGCCCGCCCCGGGAGCCACGATCGTCGCCCGGCGACAGGCCGCAGGAGCCCGATCCGACGCGGGCCCGACCTCATCGCCATCGCCGTCCCTGACCCCACCGGCCGTTCGGCCATCGCCGACCCCATCGCCATCGACGACCCCATCGCCGACCCCATCGCCGCCGACGACCCCATCGCCGCCGACGACCCCATCGCCGTCGACGACCCCGCCGCCGTCGTTGGTTCGTCGGTCGTCGCCTGGCACGTCCGGACCCGGTCGTCCAGTCGTGCAGCGTGCTGCACGGCCCCGGCCGGAGGGGCCAGCGGGCGCCGCCGCGGCGCTGGGAGTTCCGCCGGAGCACAGAGACGGCAGGCACGTGGATTCCGCGGCGCTCCCGCGAGCCACGCCAGCCGGATCGTCGTCTTCGACCAGCTCGGCTGAGATGGCCCGCGCCGCGACCCCGCCGCGGGTGGGCCACGTGGAACGGCCAGCGGCCGGCCATCTCGAGCCGACGCGGACGAGCGCCCCGAACCCGACACGGACGGGCATCGGCGAGCATCCGGCGGCGCCATCGCCTATCGACAGTCCGGCCAGCCGGGCCAGCCGGGCCAGCCGGGCCAGCCGGGCCAGGGCAGACCGCCCAGACCCCCCAGACCGCCCGGTCGTCGTAGCCGCGCCGTACTCGGGTCGGCTGACCACCGCCGTCGCCCCGCCGAGCCGATCCGGTGGCAGGGTCGCGGCGACGCTACGCCGCACACCGAAGATCGCTCCAGCCGCGCCGGCGCCCGCGCCGGGCCTGGTCGCCCGGGCAGATGCCGGCTCGATGCCTGAGTCGTCGTCTGTGGTGCGGGTCCAGCGCGCTACAACGCCAGCGGAGAGCGGTCGAGGGGCCGGACCGCGGACGCCGGCCGGTCAGGACTACGCCGACGCGCGGACCGCACCCGCCGGGACGGAGGAACCAGAACCGCCGGCGAAGCAGGCCGCGCCAGCCACCTCGGCCCGGCCGGCACGGCCGCCGACAGGTTCCCAACAGGAGCCGCTACCAGCGGGCAATCAGACTCACGCCGACACCGACGTCGCCACTGGCAGCGGCGTTGTCCGGCCGGTCGAGATCGATCGCGGCTCGCCTGGTGTCGTCGTCCAACGGCACCCGCGCGGAACCAACGAGCCTCAGGTGGGCCCGGCCAGTCGGCGGGCGTTGACCACCGCGGTCGCGGTCTCCGCGCCGGCAGGACCTCCCGCCGGCGACCCCTCAGCCGGCACCAGCTCCGTCCCTGCTCCCTTCGCAGCGATCATCCCCATGACCACGGACGTGGCACCTGAGCGCGTTCGACCGGCTCCTGCCGGGCCGCGGCCGCAGGCGGTGGGCGGGTCGAAGCCGCTGACGGTGAAGCGGCCGGCGGCCGGGCCGGGTGCGCCTGAGGCC
>NZ_JALKFU020000308.1 GCF_023242965.2 Frankia sp. AgKG'84/4 | reverse complement strand
TTCGACCGCGGGCGGGCGCCGACGAGCAGGGCGACGTTCGTGCCCTCGAACGCGCGCTTGGCGTCGTCGAACACGTCACACCGGCGAGCAGCGGGAAGGCGCTGTCCTCAACCTCGAGCGCCGTGCCCTCGGCCGCCCGCGGCCCGGGCCACGCGCCAGGTACCGCCCCCGTATGTGACCCCTCCAACTGCATCCGCCTCATCGGCGGCCGTCGCGTCGGCGGCCGGCCCACCCACTCCACCGGCGCCGGCTGCCTCGGCGCCCGACCCGGCGGCGGCGTCGCCCGGCCTGGCTCGCCGACGGCCAGGTGATCCAGCCACACCGCCCGGTGACGCAACACCTCGGCGTCGTGCTCGAGCAGGCGCGCCCAGCGGGCGAGGTCGCTGTCGAGCCGCTCCCGCAGGGGCGACTCCCCCGTTCGGGCCACCACGAGGGCCACGGTTGCCAGGTCGTGCGCCGCGGCGGTCGTCTCGGTCGCGAGGCGCCACAGGGTGGCGGCCTGGGCGCGCAGGTCCGCCGCCGATCCCGGCGACAGGCCAGCGCCGCCGGCGATGGCAGGTCCAGAACGCATCGATCGTCCGTTCGCGTCGTCCCCGTCCCGCTGATCGCAGCGTAGGCCGGCGCCACCTGGACCATGAAGGCGACCGCTCGTAGCCGCGACCCGTGGCGTCGGATCGCGCTAAGGTTTGATCATTTGGTCGGGTGCGTCCGTGTTCCCCGAACACGGCGCCGAGTGTCGGGAGGGCGCACGTGCCCGAGGCCGTTGTCGTCGCCGCCGCCCGATCACCGATCGGACGGGCCTTCAAGGGCTCGTTGTCCGGCCTGCGCGCGGACGACCTGGCCGCGACGATCGTGCGGGCCGCGCTCGACCAGGTGCCGATGGTGGACCCGACCGGGATCGATGACCTGATCGTCGGCTGCGGCCTGCCCGGCGGCGAGCAGGGGCACAACATCGGCCGCGTCGTGGCCGTCACTCTCGGGCTGGACGGGGTTCCGGGCACCACCGTTGCTCGCTACTGCGCCTCGTCCCTGCAGGCGATCCGGACAGCGATGCACGCCATCCGGGCCGGCGAGGGTGATGTGTTCGTGGCGGCCGGGGTCGAGGTCATCAGCGGCTTCCTGCGGGGCAACAGCGACAGCCTGCCGGACACCCAGAACCCGGGCTACGCCGCCGCCCAGGAACGCACGGCCGCCCGCGCGCTGGCCGGCAGCCTGCCGTGGACGGATCCGCGGGACATCGGGGAGTTCCCCGACGTGTACATGGCCATGGGCCAGACGGCGGAGAACGTCGCCCAGCTCACCGGGATCAGCCGCGCCGAGCAGGACGCCTTCGCCTGCCGGTCGCAGAACCTCGCGGAGCGGGCGGTCGCCGACGGTTTCTACAAGCGCGAGATCACCCCCGTCCGGCTGCCGGACGGAACGGTCGTCGACAGCGACGACGGGCCGCGGCCGGGCACGACCGTCGAGGCCCTGGCCGCGCTGTCACCGGTGTTCCGCCCCGACGGCACGGTAACCGCGGGTAACGCCTGCCCGCTCAACGACGGCGCGGCGGCGATCGTCGTCATGAGTGACAGCCGGGCCCGCGAACTCGGCGTGACCCCGATGGCCCGGCTCGTCTCCACCGGCGTCAGCGCGCTGTCGCCGGAGATCATGGGGCTCGCCCCGGTGGAGGCATGCCGGCGGGCGCTCGCCCGGGCCGGGATGTCGATCGACGACGTGGATCTCGTCGAGATCAACGAGGCCTTCGCCGCGCAGGTCGTGCCCACCTATCGCCAGCTCGACGTGGATCTCGCGAAGCTGAACGTGCACGGAGGCGCCATCGCGCTGGGTCACCCGGTCGGCATGACCGGCGCACGCATCCTGACGACGCTGGTCAACGGCCTGCGGAACACCGACACGACGATCGGCCTCGAGACGATGTGTGTCAGCGGCGGCCAGGGCATGGCGCTGGTGGTGGAACGGCTGTCCTGACCGGGGTCAGTCCGCGGGAACGTCGCCCCGCGCCACCTCGGCCGCCGGTGTCGTCGTCGCGGCCGGTGACGTCGCGCGCGGCCGGCGTGCGGTGAGCCCCTCCCGGTCGGCGTACTGCCGAGCCGGCGGCACCCCGGCCGCGGCGGCACCGTCGTTTCCGCCGGCCACGGCCACGCTGGCCAGCCCGGTGGGTTGACCGCGGACGGGCAGCCGCAACGTGATCGCCCACAGCCGCAGCCGGGCCTGCACCTCGGGCCGGGTGAGCTGGACGGCGGTGACGACCAGCGCTGCGCCGATGATGCCGTCGATCCAGTAGTGGTTCGCGGTGACGACGACGACCAGCGTCGTGATCACCGGATGGGCGATGGCGAGCCACCGTGCCCGGGTGCGCAGGATGGTGATGACACCCCACGCCTCCAGGATCGCCCACCCGATGTGCAGGCTGGGCATGGCCGCGTACTGGTTGGCGACGGTGTCGTGCGGCCCGTAGGGCGACGGCCCGAAGACCGCTCCGGTGTCGACGAGGTCGATGTCGGGCACCATCCGCGGCAGGAAACGCGGCGGCGCCAGCGGATAGGCGATGTGAATGAGCAGTGCCACCCCGGTGGACATCACGATGACCGTCCGTACCCGGCTCCACGCGGGCCGGTGCATGATCAGTACCCAGAGCAGGAACACGATCGCCGCTGGAAAGTGCACCGTGATGTAGAACCGGTTCGCGAACTCGAGCAGATGTGTCGATCGCAGCGCCACGGACTGCATCGACGACTCGTTCGGGAGATCGAAAAGGCGCTCGAGGCTCCAGATGCGGCGCGCGTGGTGCAGAGCCTCCGACTCCCGGCCGACGGCGTAGTGCCGCCCGAGGTCGTAGAGCACGTACAGCGAGGCCAGCAGCACGATCTGGCTGAGGACGAACGCGCTCGAACGCAGAACGGCGATCGCCCGGCCGCGCCGGCCCTGGCCGGAGCCGTCCGCCAACTGGCCGGACCGCTTTGGAGCATTGAGTATCGCCTGGCTCGTAGCGCTCACCATGAGCGGCTCCGCAACATCTGCGCCTCCCCACGCCGACACGCCCCGTTAACCCACTCCGTCGTTCCTACCGACCGATCGGTAAGGACGCATGCGAACTACCTGTGAGATACGGCTCAGTCAGGCAAGCTCTTCTCGACGTCCGACGCTCAACCGCATACCCGACGCGACTGGGGCAGGGCGGGCGATCCGGGCCTGTGCAGCGCGTTTCTTACCCGGACATGAACGACAGGGAACCCGCACCAGTCGGTTTCTCTACGCAGAACAGACGTTCTGACCGACCTGTCGGACATCCGACAGGCAGTCGATCAGCCCCTCGGCATCCAGGTCACCTGCTGCCCGAAGAGGTTGACGCGACTTCACTACGTGTCCAGAGTGGGTACGAATGCCGCCGAGAACTACGCATAGCACTTAGGTGGTCTCGCACGGAGTGCACGAAAGGTTCAGGCAGCAGAGCTGTTCCCGCCCAAGTGTGACGTGCGTTATACATCCAGAGGTGCGGACCTCGGATCTCCCGCCTCGCGCTGGTCCGGAGGCCATCGACGACTCCGGAGCGTGCCCGATGCCCCCAAGCACCACCCCCGAAGACGACTCGCCGAACCGGCCCGACCGGGCAACCGGCGCACCCGCGTCGCCGCGCGCACGGCTGATCCGCGCCGGCCGGCGACCCGCCGTGGTCGCCCTGGTGATGCTGCTCATCACCGTCGGCCTCGGGTTCGGGCTGACCCGGCTGGAGTTCACCACCAGCCAGGACAACTACCTCGACAGCGGTTCGCGGATCGCCAGGGACAACGTCGAGTACCAGTCCCTGTTCGGCGGTGAAGCGATGATCACCCTGTTCACCGTCGCGCCCGGGTCGAGCACCGCCGACCTGTTCACCGCGCGCAACGTCAGGCAGTTCGAGGACGTGCGCAAGCGGCTCGACGCCGACCCGCGGATCGAGTCCGTGGTCACCCCGCTGACCGCCCTGGAGTTCACCGACAAACTGGTGAGCGGGGCCGGCGGCGACGCGCTGAAGAGCCCGGCGGCCGGCATCCTGCTGCGGGCGCAGAGCCGTGATCCCGACAAGGCGTCCGCGCAGCGCCGCCTCGCCGACTCGCTGCGGACCCTGGAACGGATCAACGCGGTCCCCGCGCCGCGGCGGACCCTCGACAACCCGGCCTGGATCGACGTCCTGCTGCACGACAACACCGGCGCGGTGCGCAAGTCGCTGGAGCCGTTCTTCCCGACCACATCCACCGCACAGATGGTCACCCGGCTGCGGGGCAACGCGTCGCTGACGCAGGAGGGCGACGGCGCCCGCGTGGTCGAGCAGGCCACCGCCGGGCTGACCTTCGACCACGCCCAGGTGATGACCACCGGCGCGCCCGTCCTGCTCCGGACCATCAACGACTACCTGCGTGGCGGTTTCCTCACCCTCGGGGCCCTCTCGCTGGTGCTGATGGCCGGGCTGCTGCTGGCCGCGTTCGCGGTGCGCTGGCGGCTGCTGCCGCTCGGCGCGGTCGCCGTGGGCCTCGTCTGGGCCTTCGGCCTCGCCGGGTACGTCGGGGTGCCGCTGTCGGTGGTGACGATCGCCGGCCTGCCCGTCCTGCTCGGCGTGGGCATCGACTTCGCGGTGCAGCTGCACAGCCGGATCGAGGAGGAGGCCCAGCTCGACCGTGCTCGCAGCCCGGTGGTCGCCGCGCTGGTTGGGCTGCGCTGGGCGCTGGCGGCCGCGACGGTCGCCGCCATGCTCTCCTTCTTGGCCCTGGAGTTCAGCCAGGTTCCGATGATCCGGGACTTCGGGACGCTGCTCGCGCTCGGCCTGCCGGTGATCGTCGTCGCCACCGTGCTGCTGCTCGCCGCCACTCTTGACGCCCGCGAGCGGCGCCGGCCCACCGCGGCGCGCGACTACACCCACGGCCCGCTGGGGCGGCTCGTCGTCCGCCTCGGCGGCCTGCCGCGGATCACCGCCATCCCGCTGGTCGTCGCCGCGGTGGCGATCTTTGCCGGCGGGATCGCGGCGGACGGCCACCTGACCGTCCAGACCGACCCGGAGAAGTGGGTCAACCAGCACAGCCAGGTCATCAAGGACATCAACACGCTGCGCGCGCGCACCGGCTCGGCCAGCGAGCTGGGCGTCTACGTGCAGACGCCGAACGTCTTCGACGACGCGACCGCCGCCTTCGTCGGCCGGTTCGCGAACACTCAGCTCGACACGCACCGCAGCGACCTCGTGGACACCTCCAGCCTGGTGACGATCGTGGGCTACCTGATGGAGGTCCCGAACACCACGACGATCATGCCGACCGGCCAGGACATCCGGGCCGCCTACGCAGTGGCGCCGCCCGACATCCAGCGCAGCACCGTCAACCTCCAGCACAACGCGCTGAACATGGTCTTCCGTACCGGTTCGGGCTCGCTGGAGCGCCGGGCCGCGGTCGTCGCCGACATCCGGGCGAACACCCACCCGCCGGCCGGCATCCGGGCCACGCCGTCCGGGCTGGCTGTCGTCGGCACCGGCCTGGTGGCAAGCTTCAAGCACAACCGGGCGGAGCTGACCTACTACGCCCTGATCGCGGTCTTCCTCCTGTTGCTGCTGGTGCACCGCAACCTGGTGCGGGCGGCGCTGTCGCTGGTGCCGGTGCTCATCGCGGTCGGGCTCAGCTCGCTCATCGCCCTGGCGATCGGCGTCGACCTGAGCCCGCTCACCGCCGTGAGCGGTCCACTGATCATCGCGTTGTGCTCCGAGTTCACGACGCTTCTCGTGTTCCGGCATCTCGAGGAACGCGGCCACGGTCACGACCCCCGGCAGGCGGCGGAGCGGACCGCCGCCCGCACCGGACGGGCGTTCATGGTCTCGGCGATGGCGGCCGTCATCGGCGTCGGCGTGCTCGCGATCAGCTCCCTGCCGCTGCTGCGCGACTTCGGCCTGCTGGTCGCGCTGAACGTGGCGGTCGCGCTGCTGTCCGCGCTGGTGGTTCTGCCGCCCATTCTCGTGTGGGCCGACGAACACGGCTGGGTCCACCGTCCGCGCGCCGGCCTGCCAGTGACAAATGCGGACGAAGCCGCATATCCAGCAACGGGGAGTAGCGCGAACGGTCGAGGCCTCCCCGGTACCCAGGACCGCGCGGGCGCCTCCGCCGCCGGCCGCGGCGAGCCCACACCACCCTCCGTCTAGGCAGCTCAACGGCCTCGTCGCGGAGCGCGGGCGGGGCCGGGGGCAGCGACCCCGGTCCCGGCC
>NZ_JALKFU020000307.1 GCF_023242965.2 Frankia sp. AgKG'84/4 | reverse complement strand
GATATTCAGGCCGCATAATAGCGAAAGACGCAGAGCGGAACGCGAACCGATCTACACCACTCCACGGGGCATTATCCCCGGTCGCAGGTGGCGATGTCCGGCGGAGTACTCCTCGCGCTCCAGCCCACGCATCACCGAACGCCGGACAGGCTCGTCCCGATCGCGTTCGGCGGGCTCCGGCCTTGAGGTCTCCTGGTCGACGTCGACGGCCCCACTCGTTGCCCGTTGACCGCCTGGAGCTGGTGAAGTACCTGGCCGTCCTGCACCGCGAGGATTGCTCGTCCCCCTCGTCCCCCTCGTCAGGCCGGCACGCGCGAAACGGAGTATTAGCTCCGACAAGAGGAAACGGGAAACCCTTCGCGTCGGTGTTTTCCGCGGCGTACGGCTGCGACACTTGATCTGCGGGAGACTCCACTGACCGGGCGGAAAGCCGGCTGCCTGGACAGTGCAGGGGGAAATCGTGACCGACAGAAACGCGGACTTCGGGCGAGAACTTCGGAGGCAGCGGCTCGCAGCAGGCCGCACACTTACTGATCTCGCTGCCGCCGTTCATTACAGCAAGGGGCATCTCAGCAAGATCGAGCGCGGGCGGAAAACGCCGAACAGGGAGCTGGCTGGGCTGTGCGACGCGGCGCTGCGCACGGGCGGTGTTCTGGTTGCACTGCTGTCAGACACGGCAGCCGAACCCAGCTGGGAGATGCCCGTCGATCGCAGCGATCGGGAGTGGGAGGTGTGGCACATGCAGCTGTCCTCAGCTGAGGGAAGCTGGTTCAAGCCCATGGACAGACGCGAGCTGGTGGCGGCTGGCCTGGCTTCCGCGATCGGCTCGGGTATTCGGCAGCCGATCACCGTCGGCGCGGAGTCCGATACGGACGCGGCGCCAGCTCTCGAGGCGTTCCGTGAACTCTTCGATGCCTATCGGAAGATCGGCCAGTCGGTTGCTCCAGGCTTCCTGCTCCCTGCTCTCATCGCGCAGACCTACACCTTGCGCGAGTTGGCAGTACAGGCCGGTTCACGGCAGCGACCGGAGATTCTTCGACTTGGCTCGCGGTACGCGGAATATGTTGGCTGGCTTACCCAGGAGTCGGGTGATGACTCGGCGGCCCTGTGGTGGACGAGGCGTGCCGTCGACCTCGCCGCCGCGGGCGGCGACGAGAGTCTCGCCGCCTACGCAAGCGTTCGGCACGCGCTGGTGACCCTGTACCGAGGGAAGGGCGACGAGACCGTCGCGCTTGCACGGCAGGCACGCAGTGCGGCGCTTCCGCCCCGCATCCGGGGCCTGGCGGCCCAGCGTGAGGCCCAGGGACATGCGATCAACGGTGACCACGCGTCCAGTCTGCGCTGTCTGGACGACGCCCGGGACCTGTTCGCTGCCGCGGCGGTCGATGACGGTGCACCCGTTGTCGGCTCGACGCATCTCATCGACCCCGCGTCGATGATCACCGGGTGGTGCCTTCTCGACCTCGGCAGGCCTGGGGAGGCGGCGGATGTCCTGGACCGCGAGACGGCACGCATCCCTGCGCATGCGCGCCGTACCCAGGCGCGATACGGGACCCGTCGCGCCCGGGCCCACGCAACGGCCGGTCAGATCGATCACGCCTGCGCACTCGTGCGAGATCTGCTGCCCGACCTGCTGACCGTGAGCTCCGCGACCGTCATCGCCGACCTGCGCCAGCTCGCCCGCACCCTCGGCCGACATCCCCGCAACAGGTCCGTCCAGGCACTCGGCCCAGAGCTGAGCGTGCTGTTGGACGGCGTGCATCCATAAGGAGGGCTCATGCCCGACGTTTTCGTCAACTACAGGACCGGTGACGGTGACAAGACCGCCCGCGCGATCGCGATATATCTGCGGGGTCGGTTCGGCCATGATCGGATTTTTCTCGCCTCGACGTCGATCCCGCTCGGCCGGCAGTTCGACGAGACGCTGCTCGCGAACGCGCGGCGGTGCGCCGTTCTGCTGGCCGTTGTCGGTCCGGACTGGGTCGATGCCCCGGCGCTGAAGGATCCCAGCGACTGGGTCCGCAAAGAAATTCTCGAGTCGTACCAGAACCAGAACCAGGTCATCGCCGTACTGGACGGACGGAAGACCGACCGGCTGCGCCCCTCCGACCTGCCCAAGGTGCTGCGCTGGTTCGCCACGAGCCAGTCCCACCGCCTCGACGAGCACAATTTCGAACGTGACTTGAGAACGCTTGCCGACGAGCTGTGCAGACTGGTGCCGCACCTGTGCTCCGACGACGATGGAGGGCCGGAACCTGACCCGGAAAGCGGGCCCGGTCCCACCATTGGTGACGCGAAGGCAGCGGTGTTGTTCGGCAGCTCCGTTGGCGGTGACGCCGGTACGGTCGTGAAGGGCAACAGCGCTCCGGTGCATGTCGGAAACGGTTCCCAGGTGCACAACGCGCCGCACTTCGCCGGCGGAATCGTGAACTACGTGGCTGGCTCACATCGTGGCGACATGAACCAGCGCCCTGAAGCGCCCCGCGGCCGGTCGGAAGACGAATGAGCGACCGTACCTTCATCGCCGTAACGGGATCGCATGGTCCGGCCAATATTGGCGGCGGGAGTCAGATCCTTCACTACTCCACCCATAATTACGGACCTTTTCCGGCCGAAGGTGAGAAGTGGACGCCTCGTCGCGTCGCGCTGGATGAACTGGTTCGGATCTGCGATTACTTCGTACTCCCGTCAAACCATCGGCGTGCCCGGGGCCGACTGATGGACCGGCGTACGGTGCTGCTTGACGCGCCGCCCGGCAGCGGGCGACGCACTGCGGCCACGATGCTTCTACACGACCTCGCCCGCCCGTCCGGCCTGCTCCACGAACTGCTGGCCGATGACGAGGACGGCCGGTTTCGCCTCTCGGCGGACCGGGTCGGCAGCGGCGACCAGATGCTGTTGGATCTGGCCGCCGTGGAGCATTCCCGCTGGGAGCAGGTCCAAGCGGATCTGTCGTCGTTTCGCGAGATCGTCCGGCAGCGTCGCGGCTATCTCGTGGTGATCCTTCCCGATGTGGATCATCGCCTACGGACCGAGTTCGAAGAACTCCGGGTCGAGCTGGTCGCCCCGCCCGCGGTGGCTGTTCTGGCGCGTCACCTGACTGTCGCCGAGATCGATATCGGGTCGGGCGTCGAGGCGCTGCAGGTTGCGATCGATCAGCTGGGGGAGCGTCCCGCCATGCAGCGGGTGGCCGAGCTTGCCGCCCTCATCCGCCGCGCGTGGGAACAGGGCGACCCGGGGAGCGCGCTCGCCGACTGGTGCCGGCTCGCGGCCGCTGCCATGAAGGACAAGTCGGAGGAGGTCCGCAGACTTCTCGCCCGCATACCGGACGGAGCCGAACGGGCACTGCTGATCTCGGTCGCCGTCCTGCAGGATGCCAAGGTCCACGAAATTCACCTGGCGACCGAGATGATTCTGGTGGAGACGGCGCACCCGCCCGCTGAACTACCACTGCTGGATCGGGCCGACCTGACCGCGCGATTGGCCGCGATCGGTGCCACCGTAGATGGGTCCCGCCGGGTCCGGTTTCTCGACCTCGGCTACGACGTTGCGATCCGCACCTATTTCTGGGACGGCCGGCCCGACCTTCGCCGGCATCTCTTTAACTGGCTCTGCGCGGTCGTGCGGTCATCCGAACTCGACGATGGCAGCCGGGTGGAGCTGGCCAGAAAAATCACCGACCTGTGCCTGCGCGACCGCCATCCCGGCGACTTGTCGCTGCTCATGGAACAAGTATCTACCTGGGCCGGCGAGGGACGCCAGGCGCCCGGCCCACGGATCGCCGCCAGCGTCCTCAGACACGGCCTACAGCGCTCGGGCGAAGCAGCGGCATTTCGCCGGAAGATCCTCGAATGGTCCGCGATCCCGCACCTGAGCACGGGCCTGGTCAACCTCCTCGTGCCAATCTGCTCGGAGGTGATTGCGGCGCAGCATCCGGAGCAGGCGATGGTACGGCTGCACCATCTCGCCCGACGCCACGGTGAGCTGGCGCGTCCAGCCCTCCTGCAGCTGGTAACCGGCTCCCAGGCCCTGCGGCGGCAGATGTTCGACCGCTTCGTCGTGACGTTCCAGCTGGGAAAGGGGTCCGACCAGGTGCGATGGGAGGCCGATGTCGGCCTGTTCCTCGAGCTGAGCGCACCGTCAGACCTCGTCGCGACACCGGAGCAGTTCGCCAACGCCCTTCTTGATGAGCAGACCGTCCGGCGCCGCCTCGCCGTCTGCTGGCGCAACGTCCTGCTCGAAGATCAAAAGATCTGGGGCGGCCGGGTCGAGAGCTGGCTCGATGCGGCCGCCGATTCCGAGCAGCGCCGCGAACTGCTGCTCGGCCTGCTGACGGAGGCATGCGGTCTTCAGGCCGCCGTGCAGGGCCGCCTGAACCAGGTGGCGCGCGCCTGGGCGAATTCCGCAGACACCGACGCGCGGCTGGCCCGCAGCCGCGTTGTGACTCGACTGCTTGCCCTGATGCGCGCCGCGATGCGGCGCACTGACCGAGAACCCGTGTAAGGAGTCGTCACTGTGCCCTCTCGCCGCGGAGCCGCCTTGGCTCTGTTCGTCGCAGCCGTGTTGATCATTATTGTTTTCCTGTGGAGTGGTCCGCTCTCCTGGCCGGCAGCAACGCTGCTCCTTCTCCTCGGCGGCCTCGGTGTGCTGGTCTTGTTCAGACGCGGCAGCCCCAGCCTGAACACGGTGCCGTGGTCCGCTCCCATCCCAGCCAGTCCTGTCCCCCCGCCGCCCCCGCCCGCGAGGCAGCACGAACATCGGCTGAGCGAGGTCAGAGTCCCGAGTTCCACCGAGGACTACGAGTTCTTGTTCTCGGCGACCGTGCGCTGGGTGCAGCGTGATCCGCACCAGGCCGGCGGCAACCAGGCCGGCGCGGCCTGCGACGCGATCGTCCAGCGGGCCTGGGCAATCACCAAGGATCGTCCGGCGATCGAGGCGGCGCTCGTGGCGCACGAGCTCGGCGCACAGCTGGGCATGCTGGAACACGACGGTTCAGGCCGGCTGGTGGTCATGGCGGAGAGCGTCACCCTAGTGCTCCCGCCGGAGGATCAGGCCCGGCTCGGCCGCCTTGCGCAGCTACGCAAGGACGAGGCGGTGTGGGACCAGGAATGGAAGCGCGACATGGCCAGGCGACAGCGGCTCACCGATGATGTGCTGGCGGACTTCGGTAGGACGGTCGCGTGGTCCTTCGCCCGCAACGACCACAAGGTCGATCCCGCGCTCAGCGAGCTGCCACACCTGGCCCGCCTCGCCGCCATCGTGCACGATCGCGACCTGCCCGACCGGTTCGCGCGCCTCGGCAGCTCGCCGGAGCCGGTGTTTGCCGGTGAGCCGGAAGTGGATGCTGCCATCGACGCCGACGACAGTGGGACAGCTGTCCGGTGGCGTCGCCTGTCCGACATTCCTGTGCCGCGCCGGCCCGACACCCCGGCTGATCGCCTCGACAGGCTTCTCGACGCTACCGGCCTTGCCCGTGGCGAGGACATCCGCATGCTTCTTGCCGACCAGATCGTCGCGCTCTTCCGCGAATACGAGATGGCGGATCTCGCGAACGAGCTGAGTCGATTCCCCACCGGCTTCGGGTCCGGCGCGCACGAAGCGTCCGACGACACCACGGGCGGGCCGGCGAGTCCCGCATAGCCGGCAGGTCGCGAAAAGCGGCGAAACGAGTGCAGGGCGTGTTCCTTCCGGCGAAGATGGGCTCACGAGGCAGCATCCCGGGGGGAGATGCAGTGGCAGGGCAACCATCGCCACGTTCCGATTCCGGCGGCGTTGGCGCACCGCGGTGGGACTTCTTCATCTCCTATGCCTCGCCTGACCGTCCGTGGGGCGAGTGGCTTGCCTGGCACCTGGAGGTGGCCGGCTACAGCGTGCTGGTCGCGGCCCTGGACGAGGTGCCCGGGGACCTTCTCGGCGCCAGCGCCGATGCCGGGCTCGCCCACGCCGATCGGATGATCGCGGTCATCACGCGGGAGTACCAGCGGCCCGGCCCGCACCGGCTGGCACTGTCCGCTGCGCTCGACGGTCACGGTCATCCCAGCCAGCCGACGCTGGTCCCGGTCCGGGTCGAGCAGTGTGACCTGCATGACCGGCTGAGCGGCATGAACCTGATCGAGCTCGCCGGCCTGGCACCGGACGCGGCGCGGCGCCGGCTCCTCGAGCAGATCGGGAGGGCCGGTGGGCGCCGTGGCGGGTCCCTGACCGAGCCGGCGCATCCCGGCGCCCGCCCGCCCGGC
>NZ_JALKFU020000306.1 GCF_023242965.2 Frankia sp. AgKG'84/4 | reverse complement strand
GGGTGGCGAGCAGCCGGCGGGTCTGCGGCGCCTCGCTGACGGCGTCGGTGGCGGTCGCCGCCGCCAGCGCCCGCAGGTAGGCCCGCCGACCGCCCTCGAGATCGCCGCTTGCCACCAGCGCCGTGCCGAGCGCTCGCCAGCCCAGTACCTGGGCGCGGACGTCCTCGGCGTCGACGGCGACGGCGCGGCGGGCGACCTCCAGGGCCTCGGCCGGCTGGCCGGCGTCCAGCAGGATTCCGGCCAGATGCGCGTAGGCCTGCCGGCGGGGAAACATCAACGTCGCCGGTTCGCTCGCGGCCAGCGCCTCGACCAGCAGGTCCCGGGCGTCATCGAGCCGGCCGCGGGCCCGCGCGATCTGCGCGACCAGCACCTTCGCGCCGAGCTGGGCATGCGGGCGCAGTTCCAGGTGCTCCAGGTCGCGCAGCGCGATCTCGGCGGCCTGCGCGGCCCGCTCGACCTCGTCGGCGTCGAGCAGGGTCAGCCCGAGCAGCACCTGGGCGAGGGCGCCCACCACGACATGACCGCGACTCGCCGCCTGCTCGCAGGCCTCGGCCAGGTAGCGGGCCCCGCGTGCCGGCTGCCCGGCGCCGCGGGCGGCGAGGCCGCGGGCCACGAGCACCAGGACCGATCCCCAGCTGTCCCCGGCCGCCTCGAACAGCTCGGTGGCCCGCTGGCTGTGGGACTCGGCCGTGGCGATGTCACCCAGCTCCGCCGCGGCGATCGCGTCGATCGTCAGGCAGACAGCCATGCCCCACTGCTCGCCCACCGAACCGGCGAGCTCGATCAGCTCGCGGGTGAGCTTGCGGGCGCGGGTGAGCTGGCCGGACAGCAGCAGCACCAGCCCCTCGGTGCCTCGGCACCAGCCGAGCCCGCCGGTGTCCTCCAGCCGCTCGAAGACCGCGGATGCCTCCCGCAGCCGCCGTTCGGCCTGCGGGTAGTCCCCACGGGTGGTGGCGCTCCACGCCAGATGCTGCAGGGCCCAGCCGACGCCGCGCGGGTCGTCGACCTGGCGCGCGATCGTCAGCGCCTCGCGGTAACGGTCCTCGGCGGCGCTGATCCGACCGGCGTTGTACTCCAGCATGCCGAGCCGGCGCAGTGCCGCGGCCGTCGCCCGGTCGTCCCCGGCCTTGTTGGCCGATTCCAGCGCGGTGAGCAGGCACTGCGCCGCCTCCTCCGGACGGCCCTGCTTCTGGCGCAGCTCGCCGAGGACCGAGAAGGCGGCGGCGCGCCGCGCCGGGGTGTCCGAACGCAGGGCCGGGCGCAGGGTGCGCTCGGCCTCGTCGAGCTGGCGCAGCGCGACGAGGGCCTCGGCGTGCAGCACCCGGACGACGTTGTCCTCCCGGTCGTCGACCACTGCGCGGCCCAGCCGGCGCGCGTGCCCGAGCAGTTCGGCCGCGGCCCGGTGGTCGTCCCGGGCCAGTGCGGCGCGGCCCAGCCGGACATGCGCATGGAAGCCGGACATCCGCGACGCCCAGGCCGGATCGCCCGGCGGCAGGCTCATCGACGCGGCCAGGTCGAACGCTCGCAGGGCATGGTTCGCCACGAACGTCGACACGGAACGGGACGAGCCGATCATCGCCGTGACGCCCCAGCGTGCCGCCGTCGCGTGCCGGCGGGCCCGCTCCACCTTTGGCAGGCCGGCGTAGGCGACGTCGCGGGCCATGGGATGCACGAAGCGCCAACGGGTCTCGCTCGCCCGCGGCGGACGGACTAGCTGGCGTTCGGTCAGCACCTCCAGCGCCCGGGTGACCTCGTCGGCGGGCCGCTCGTCGACCATCGGCAGCGCCTCCGCCGGGAAGCGCCGGCCGAGCACCGCGGCGGCCCGCAACACCGCCTTCGCGGCCGGGTCGAGGTCGTCGATGCGGGCGGCGAGCACGGACTGCACGCCCGCGGGCAGCGGCGTGTCCGCCAGCGCGCCGTCGAGCACCAGCTCCGCGGGTTCGCCGCCGTCACCGTCGCCGCGCGTCGGGTGCAGCAACCGGCGGTCGATGAGCAGGTTGAGCAGCTCGACGAGGAAGAACGGATTGCCGTGCACCCGGGCGAGCAGGTCGGTTCTGGTACTCGGCTCCAGGGTGCGCCCGCGCAGGTGGCTCTGCAACAGCAGGCCGGAGGCCTCGATGTCCAGCGGCAGCAGATCGATGCGGCGCACGTTCGGCAGGCTGGTGAGCCGTGGGCCGGCCCGGTCGAGCAGCACGAGCAGCACCGGCCCCGACAGCAGCGCGGCCAGCTGGTTCATCGCGTCGCTGAGCTGGCTGGTGGCCCATTCCAGGTCGTCGATCACGACCAGGACGGGATTGTCCCGCGCCATCGCGCTCAGCAGCAGCGCGACCGAACCCACGGTCGCCTCGACGGCGCGCTGCTCGGCCTCCTCCACGTGCGAGGCGCGGGCCGCCGGGTCACCCGGGGCAGCCGCGGGAATGCCGGCGGAGCGCCGGTCGATCGGCACACCGAGCAGGGCGAGCAGCCGGTCCGCGATGCCGGTGGGCAGCCGCGCGCCCGTGAGCGGATGGGCCAGCTTCGCGACGGTGCCTCGGACCCGGTCGGCGACCCGATCCAACGAGTCGCCGTCGGTGATCCGGCAGGCGTTGCGGACGACGTCGACGAGCGGGGCGAGCCCGCGGCCGTCGCCGTGGCGGACCGTGCGGCCCCAGAGCACCACCGCGCCCGGCACCTGTGCCGCCTCGTCGGCGAGCTCGCTGGCCAGGCGGGTCTTGCCGATGCCCGCCTCACCGACGACCAGCGCGACCTGGGGGGCCCGCCTGGTCACGACCTCGTCGAACAGCGCCCGCAGCGTGCTGAGCTCCGCGTCGCGGCCGAGGAACGGCGCGTCGTCGGCCAGGCCGGGCCGGGCGACGTTGGATGGGCGCAGGCTGATCAGTTCGTAGGCGGGCACGGGTTCCCGCTTGCCCTTCAGCGAGAGATCGGCCAGCTCCCGCCAGCTCGCCACCGTCCGGGTCGCGAGCACCGTGTCCCGACCGGCGTAGACGGTGCCGATCGAGGCGGCGGCGGACAGCCTGGCCGCGGTGTTCACCGTGTCGCCGATGACGGTGTAGGACAGCGCCGCCTGGACGCCGGCGAGCACCTCGCCGGTGTTGATGCCGATGCGCAGGCCCAGGCGCCCCTCGGCACTGTCGCCTGCGGTCTCGTGGACCAGCCGCCGAACGGTCTCCTGCATCGCGGCGGCGGCGCGCACGGCGCGCTCAGGGTCGTCCTCATGGGCGGTCGGCGCGCCGAACACCGCCATGATGCCGTCGCCGGTGAGATTGTCGACGCGGCCGCCAACCTCATCGATCTCGCGGGCGAGCGCGGCGAGCACCCGGTCGGTCATCTCGCCGACACGCTCGGGATCGCGGTCGTCGGCCCAGCCGGTGAAGTCGGACAGGTCACCGAACAGCACGGTGACGACGCGGCGCTCCGGGGCGTCGGACGCCGACGCCTCGGCGGAGCTGAATTCCAGGCCGCAGTTGTAGCAGAACCGGCCACCGGGAACGGCTGCGGAGGCGCAGCGAGGGCAGTTCAGCGGGCCGGTCTGCGGCGATGTGATCACCATGGCCGCGACCCGGTCCGTGCGAGTCTCGCGGGCACCCTCATACGCGGGCCTCCCGGGGTAGGGGACGGTGCCGGAGGCGTCGGCGGGCCGGGCGTCGGCCCGATCCGGTCACGCTGTCTCCGGCTGGTCGAAGTCGTCTTCCTGCACACGAGCGGTTCCCTCCACGCTCGAGTTTAGTGGCCTGGGTCTCGTTTCCCGGCCGCCGAGAAGTCGGATGACCGACCGCGGCCGGGGCGGCGCCGCTGGTGGTATCGAGCGAGCGGGCAGGCCCCGAAGGTGACCCCGGCAGGCACGATCGGGCACGGCCGGGTGGTACCTGGCATCGCGGCCGATGGTGCAGGTCACGGGCCCGCTCGTCGGGCCTGCTGGGGGCCGGTGGGACGGCGATGCCGAGCCGGTCGGCGCTCGTCCGGTCGGCGCTCGTCCGGTCGGAGTCGACCCGCACGGGGTATCTCGACCGCGGTGGCCAGCACAAAGTGCCTGGCCCTTTCAGGGCAGGTCCGGGTGCGCGGCCAGGTAGTCCAACTGGGCCCGTACGGAAAGTTCGGCCGCCGGCCACAGCGCCCGGTCGACATCCGCGTACACCCGGCGGACCACCTCCGCGGGATCCGCCGCGGCGACCGCCGTCCCCAGGTCGCGTAGCGCTGCCCGGACCTGCTCCAGGCGACCCCGCCGATGATCCAGATAGCGCTGCGCGGCGGTGCCGGCGGCCGGTAGCTCCGGCCCGTGTCCCGGCAGGACCGTGGTCTCGCCGAGGTCCCGCAGCAGCCGGAGGCTGTCGAGGTAGTCCGCGAGCCGGCCGTCCGGATGGGCGACGACGGTGGTGCCCCGGCCGAGAACGGTGTCTCCGGTCAGCACCGCGGGCCCCGTGCCCGCCTCGGCCGCCGCGCCCCGTTCGTCCCCGGCCAGCAGGAACGACAGCGAGTCCGACGTGTGCCCGGGAGTGGCCAGGACCCGCAGCTCCACGCCTTGTAGCGCGAGCACGTCGCCAGCGGCGAGTCCCTCCGAGCCCAGCCGGTGCGCCGGGTCCAGCGCGCGTACGGGGGCGCCGGTGAGCTGGTGCAGCGTCGCGGCGCCCGCGCTGTGATCGGGATGGCCGTGGGTGAGCAGGATCAGCTCGACCGGTCCGGCGGCCGCGACCGCGGCCAGATGCGCCAGGTCGTCCGGGCCGGGATCCACCACGACGCAGCCGACCTCGCCGGGGGCGCGCAGCAGCCAGGTGTTCGTGCCTTCCAGGGTCATCGGCCCCGGGTTCGGCGCCAGCAGGACGGTTGCCAGCGCGGTGACCCGCCGAGGTGTCGTCATCGCGGGCTACGCCGGCTCGTCGACGGGCGCGGCGCCCGCCCCGGACGCGTTCTCGTACGCCTCGTCGTGCGGCAGGAGACGATGCGCCTCGTCGCCACTGATCATGATCTTCGGGATGATCGGCGAGAGATCCCGACCGTGCGCGGCCGCCAGGACGGACGCGACGTCGTCGTACTCGCACAGCTCGGCGAGGGTGAAGACGGTCGGCGGCAGCATCAGCATCGCGCCCGCGTCGTGGAGTTCGAGCGCCCGCGCCGGCCGGATCCACTCCATCGAGGAGGACTCGCGGTTGGGCTGGCCGGGGGACTGGCCGGCCGGCAGGGCGGCGACGAAGAACCGAGTGTCATACCGGCGCGGCTCGATCTCCGGGGTGACCCAGCGGGCCCACGGCGCGAGCAGGTCGTCACGCAAAGCCAGGCCGTGCTCACGGAGCAGCTCGCTCAGCGCGAGCTCGTGGCTCTCCAGCGCGGTCCGGGCGGCGACGCGCACCGCCACCTCGCGCAGCCGCCCGCCAGGCTCGTCCCGACTGCCCCGACCACTGCGGCTTTCCGGGCCGGTCAGGTCATCCGGGCCGGTCAGGTCATCCGGGCGGTCATGGCCGACGGTCACGACAGGGTGGGCCGCCGGCCCGGCCAGCAGGACTCCGCACTCCTCGAACGTCTCGCGGACCGCGGCGCATACCAGGGCCTGCGCCAGTGCGGGGTCGGCGGCCAGGACGCGCAGCGCGTCGCCGGCCGGCGGCCCGGCCCAGGGCACGTCCGGCCCCAGATCCGTCGGATCGACCCGACCACCGGGGAAGGCGTACATGCCGCCGGCGAAGTTCATACCCGCGGCACGTCGCAGCAGGTAGGCCTCGACCCCGCGCCCGCCGGGCGCGTCACGCAGCAGCACGACCGTGGCCGCGTCGCGCACGGGGGCCACCTGGCGCTCACCCGCGCCGGCCGGCCGGTCGACGTCGGGGCGCAGGCGGCTCCCGGCGCCGACGAGGCCAGCCAGGGACATCGGGCGCCGCGGTCGAGCGGACGGCGCGGTTTCGCGGTCGGCGGGTCCAGCCTGGTGGTCGGCCATGCCCTGATGCTAGGTGACAGCGACCTCCGCGGGCCGCTGGTCGCGACGGCGGCCACGGCTGGCCCGACGGTCCTCAGCCCGCGGCGACCCGAACGACGATCTCGATCTCGACCGGCGCGCCCAGCGGCAGCGCGGCCACGCCGACGGCGGAGCGGGCGTGCCGGCCGGCGTCGCCGAAGACCTCGACGAACAGGTCACTGGCACCGTTGAGGACGCCGGGCTGCGCGGTGAATCCGGGAGCGCTCGCGACGAACCCGACCACCTTCACGATCCGCAGCACGCCGTCGAGCCCGCCAGGCGCCTGCGCGGCGACGGCCGCCAACGCGTTGAGCGCGGCGACGCGGGCCAGCGC